>JANOZG010000182.1:0-1871 GCA_031429275.1 Planctomycetota bacterium | reverse complement strand
CGATCGCTTCCCAGCACCGAGCCCGTGGATCGTCTCGACTCGCAACCTTCTGCAATGTGACTACGGCCTCTTCAAAATGGCCGGTGCGACACTGCAAGATGCCCAGCACGCAGAGGTCGCGCGGCGTCCCCGGCGATTCAGCAAGTCGTTCGAATTTGTGTAGAATGTTTTCGACTTCGGTAGAGCGAAAATCGCCGTATTCAAATCCACCCCGCTGTTTCCAGCGATCGGCCAGTTTTGCTGCCGCAGGCTGTAGAACTTCTTGTTGGACATGCAGTTCGTTCCAGATGGCTTCAGCCTCTGTGGCCGTCAGAAAGGCCGTTTCCCCTCGATTCACGATTTTCGTCATCGATAGCAACTGTCCGAGTTTGACAAAGTCTGAGGTATTCGCAGTGGGTGCAGGAAGTCGCACAATTCGTTGTGTTGACGAAACTGCATCAACAGCTGAATCTGCTGACACGATATCGTAGCCCCCCGCGAGCCAAGACACAGCACGTGGATTGCCTGTCCAGAACCTTCCCAAAGGCAAAACAAGGCGGCCTCCCACTGGGTCGAACAGGTCCGTTGAGTTGCCGCCAAAGGAACCACGCACGGAGAAAACACCTGATCCCTCCACAGCATGCAGCTCACTGGTATTTACAGGAAGTCTGCGAACCGGTTGCTGCAACTCAGAGTTCAGAGGCTGATAGACGAACTCTTCGGTGCTTCGCAGCAGTAGAACGGATTCGCTTTGAACCGACAGGAAAACGGACTCTGGTGTCGACTGAAAGTCCCACTCCCGGCTTGGCAGTCCGTTCTGGGCTGGTACAAGCAAGAATTTTTTGCCCGAACTGATTGTCAGCCACGCAGAATCAGGTGACCAGGCGTTCTCTGGAAAGCGTCCGCTCGATATTTTAAGATCAACGATGACTCGAGTCGGGGCATCGCAAGGTACTATGGCGACCCGATCATAAGTTTCTCCGTCTCGCGCGACGTTCGCATAGATCGCCAGCAGCTTTTCATCGGGAGAAACCTGCACATAGTATAGGCTCACGTCAGCATATTTCGTGGCATCTCGTGGTGGCCAGATCTGATTCAGGTCTAGTTGTTCCGGCTGCCCTCCTGCCAGACTCCAAACTGCCAACGTCTTCGCCCCAAAGGGGGCATTGACTGCGCGATTGCCTGCTGCGGAGACATGCCAGACTCGTTGTGGTTCGATGGGCAATGGGGGCGCATCAGGCATTTCAACGGACCAAATCAGGGGACCCTCTCTTTCGTCGTTCTCTCCGATCACCCAACGCCCAGTCGGATGAAACTCTGAACTCTGCACTGCCCTCGAATTTGCCAGTGTATATGTCACATTTTGCTTTACATCATGCAAACGCAGAGCTACGTCCTTCTCAAGATATGACTCGAGGTGACGTTCGGCAGTCTTAAACTCTGCTTCCAGATTGCCGGGCACCGCAGGCACTGTCGCGGCCACCGATGGAATTGGAGATGTCTCAGGCAATATCAAATTTTCTTCCAGCGGAGTCACAAGATCCCAAACCCGAACGAGGCCATCGGACGTTGCTGTCAGCAGATACTGACCGGTGGGATCGAACTCCAGGGAATTCACTGAGCCAGCATGCGGAAGTGGAGGACACAGTTCTGCGGTCAACGTGCTGCGCAAGATATGAACCATGCTCATCCCCGGTTCATGGTCAACAGCCACTGCCACAAACCAACCATCTTCTGAGGGAACCACATGTTGAATACTGCCGACAAAATGCCGATTGCCCCATGTCGATCCGAACGGACCATCAAGCGTTGAGCCTCCCAATGACCACCGTTGCAATTCGGCTTCACCACCTGTTTCCGCTACAGTATAGACTGCCCGCGAATCGGGCGAG
>JANOZG010000181.1:0-12068 GCA_031429275.1 Planctomycetota bacterium | reverse complement strand
GGGGCCAGACCTGACTGCCGTTGCAACTCGGTTTAAACGTCAGGATATTCTGGAAGCATACACTGAGCCTTCGAAAGTGCTTTCCGAACAGTACATGAACACGGCCATCGAGACCACCGCTGGCAAAGTGATCATTGGACGAATCGCGGAAGAGACGGACGAACACGTTGTCTTGCGGCCGAATCCCCTACAGCCGGAAACTGTCACAGTTAACAAGTCAGAGATTGAATCTCGCCAACTTTCAAAAACGTCGCCGATGCCAGCAGGACTTCTCAATACGTTTACTCAAGAGGAGATCCTTGATCTTTTGGCCTATCTTGAATCGCTTGGCGATTCGAGGCATCCGAATTTCACGAGATAACGCGTTCGGCAGTTTAGAAGTTCTGCTCCACGCTTTCCAGAACGAGAATTTACTCAATGTTCAATATATTTCGATTGCCTCATTCATTCTTGGTTTTGCTGACCGGGATCGTCTGCGGAGGTATAACTTCGGTTCTTGTGGCACAAGAGAAGCCCAGTGTGAAAACTGCGTTGACCATCGACGCGATCTTCGCGGAAAAGCAGTTCAAGCTCGATCCATTCACTGGGCACTGGCAGGACGACAGTAAAGGCTTTGAGTTGATTCGAAAAGATCCGGCGACTGGAGCCTCTTCGATCATTCGAAAGAGTCTGACCAGTCCTCAGGTGGAAGAAATTCTTGTCCCCAGCGACTGGCTGCGACCGACTGCAGCCGAGAAACCGCTCGAGATCGACGCCTATGAATGGTCGGCCGATCGTTCGAAGTTGTTGATCTTCACGAACACTCGCCGAGTCTGGCGGCTCAACACGCGAGGCGACTATTGGGTTCTGGAACTGGCCAACAAACGGCTCTTCAAACTTGGTGGCGACGTGCCCGCAGCAACGTTGATGTTTGCAAAGTTCTCGCCTGATGCCACGAACGTCGGTTATGTTCACGAACGAGACGTCTACATTCAGAATCTCGGCGATCAGAAGATTCTGAAGCTAACAGCCTCCGACGCGCCAACGAAGATCAATGGCACGTTCGACTGGGCGTATGAAGAAGAATTTTCACTGCACGACGGTTTTCGATTCAGCCCCGATGGAAAGCGGATTGCGTTTTGGGAGATTGATGGATCGGGGATCGAACTGTTTCCGCTCGTCGACAACACATCCACGTTGTATCCCAAAATCCAGTACATTCCTTATCCCAAAGTCGGCACCACAAATCCCGCCGCGAGAATTGGTGTCATCGATCTTGCGACTCGTTCAACCACGTGGGCCAAAATCCCCGGCGATGCTCGTGAAAATTATCTACCGCGAATGGAATGGGTGGATTCTAGCCAAGTGGCAATCCAGCATCTCAACCGCCGACAGAATCAATGGACAATGTATCTCGCGGATGCCAGCAGAGGAGACGCGAAGGCTGTCCTGAAAGATGAAGACGCCGCATGGATCGATGTGCACGATGGAACCACGTGGCTTAAAGACAGGTCACAGTTTCTTTGGCTGAGCGAAAAAAGTGGATGGCGACACATGTCTCTGGTTTCGCGAGACGGCCGAACTGTAGTGCCAGTGACCAGTGGCCAGTATGACGTGATCGAAGTTCTCGGCATTGATGAAGACGCCAGGCTGGTCTACTTCTATGCGTCACCCGACAACGCGACTCAGAAGTATCTTTATCGAATCAATCTTGACGGAAGTGGTCTGCAGCGAGTCACTCCGGCGGATCAACTGGGAACACATCAATACGTGTTGTCTCCCGATCGGAAGATGGCTCTGGTCACCGTTTCGCGATTTGCTGAACCGCCACGGACTGAGGTGGTCCGCTTGAGTGACCACGCCGTCGAGTTTGTCGTCGATGCAAACGAAGCTCTGAAACGCAAAGTCGTCGAGTCCCAGCTTCCCGACCATGAGTTCTTTCGAGTCGACATCGGTGAAGCCGTGGAACTGGATGCCTGGTGTATTCGACCTTCAGGTTTCGATCCGTCGAAGAAGTATCCGCTAATTGTTTTTGTCTACGGCGAACCAGCCGGACAGACGGTTCTGGATCAATGGGGCGGTGACCGAACTCTTTGGCACCACATGCTGGCTCAGCAGGGCTACGTTGTGATGAGCTTTGATAACCGCGGCACGCCCAGCCCTCGCGGCCGTGATTGGCGCAAGAGTGTGTATAAACAAATCGGCGTTCTGGCATCGGCCGACCAGGCAGCGGCCGTGAAATCGGTGATCGCCTCGCGTCCGTATCTCGATTCGATTCGCATAGGAATCTGGGGCTGGAGCGGTGGTGGCTCGATGACTCTGAACATGCTGTTCCGCTACCCGGACATTTACGCGTCCGGAGTTTCCGTCGCGCCGGTTCCGAATCAACTGTACTACGACACAATCTACCAGGAACGCTACATGAGCCTGCCTGTCGACAACGCGGAAGGCTATCGACTGGGTTCACCGATCACGTTTGCTCATCAGCTCAAGGGCGAGTTACTCCTGATCCACGGCACGGGCGACGACAACTGTCATTACCAAACGAGCGAGCTTTTGATCAACGAACTGATCAAGCACAACAAGCAGTTTTCCATGTTCGCCTACCCGAATCGGACTCACGCCATCCGCGAAGGGGAGAATACGAGTCGGCATCTGTATCAGATGATCACGTCACACTTTCTGCGAACAGTGCCAAGCGGACCTCGGTGAGGCGTGTTTTCAAAACACCCGGTGAGCCTGCGGAGTTAGCCGATTCGAACGTAAGAAATCGGCTAACGTCTCAGGCTCAAGGGATATGACGCGAGCCTACTGCCCCAAATCCTCAGACCCATCAGGATAGATAGAACTCAGTTCGAACACCTGCAGCGATTTTGGTCGGCCATTCCTGATTTTCGACTCCGTTGAATCGACATTCGTCGGCTGCCGGGCGTTTGAGAAATACTCAAGCCCGCCATCGACGTAGACTTCGTTGAATGTTCGATCCGTGAAGATACGAGCACTGCGGCCGGTGAATGAAGCGTCGATGCCGTTGATGGTCAACTCATGTCGCCCGGCTTCTTCAAAGTCCACAAGCATTTCCGTGGATTGCCCGGCACATACATTCAAATCATCCGTCGCGACAATGGCAGACGTGCGAAGACGTTCGACTTCATTGACAGGATTGATCAGCATCCTGAGGCCGGCTTTGGTTTCTCGCAGAGTCAGTTCCTGAGGAAGTGTGAAAGACTGGCTGACGATCTGATCGGGGAACCGTCCTCTAAACGGCGTCGTTCTGATCCACCCGACTTGAATGCGACGACCATCGGGGACATCACTAAACGTCTGAGCTGCATACAAGGCACCTCGCGAATTTCCATGCGGACCAGATTCTTTGACGAATGTCCTGCCGTCAAAGCGACCAATGAAATATCGATTCTGTGCACCAAGAACAATCCAGCGAGTTTCACCGGGTTTGTCTTCGACGGGCAATTCGAACATCTCTGGGCATTCGAAAACGGCGTCGCGGTCGGCATCGGTGAATGCTCCCGTGTGAGTCCATTGCCGGAGATTTTTGGATTCGTAAAATGTGAAATTGCGACCTGTAAGATCCTTGTTGCTGGCTGGGATCGCATCGGTTTCTGCACATGCCGTTTCGTTGTAGACAACCATCACCCATTTTTGTTCCGGCTTGAACCAGATGATCTTCGGATCTCGGCCGGTATGCTTTACGACGGGGTTCTCTTCAATTTCCGTAAACGACAGGCCACCGTCTTTGCTGTAAGCCAGACACTCGCCGCGGCCCGTGCTGGTGAAGGCGACGAACAGCTTGTCTTTGCCCAGTCCGGCTGAGTTATTGAAATCAACAAAGCCGCCCCCGGAAAATGCCATGTCGTTCACAGTCTTCTGAAAGAGCGCGATTGGCTTCTCGTTCCAGTGTAATAGATCAGTGCTTTCAAAATGACCCCAATGCATGTTGCCCCAGCCGATGCCGAAAGGGTTGTGCTGGTAGTACAGGTGGAACTTACCATCGTGAAACACCATGCCGTTGGGGTCGTTATTCCAACCGCGACGAGTTGTGATATGAAACTGATCGCGATAGGCGTGTTGATAGTCGTCGGCTTTGTCTGCCTCCGTGGACTTGCCAACCCGGATGCGATCGAAGGCAGATCGAGCTGATTCCGGCATCCTGCCCGCAGCATCTAACGGAGCCAGCATGATTTCCTTGCCGCTCAGACCAAAATGCGTCAGCGGATAGGCCGCCAACCAATACGGCTCATCGCCGAGCGGAAAAGCCACGGTAAAGCTCTGCACCAGTGCGTCGCCGAGGTAAATGCCGAGCAGCGTTTCCTTTCCTGAATTCGACACCGGCACAAGCAGATGTGTACCGCTCACTTTCAGCGTCTTCTTGAGAGCAATCAGGATAGGCGCCCCATTCTTTTCGGAAAGCACGATGTGATCGACGTTGATGTGGCCCCACCCGCCCGTGTGGTCGTCAACAATTTGCAGCACCGCCTTCCTTCCGGAAAACTCGGCGACATTCCATGAAGCCAAGTGCAGTTCTTCGCTGCCACCGGAAACTGTGTTCGCGCCAGTTTCGCTGCGGACGACCTTGCCGTCGACCAGAAGATTCATGCAGGTCTTGCCATCGTGGCCACCTCCACCGATAAGAAAGTTGATCCACGGTCGCTGTATGACGAAGTCAGGTGACGTCAGTTTCCCGGTCGACCCGTCTCCTTTGAAGAACGAATTGACCAGTCGCTTGCCATGAAATCCAGACACATGCATCTGCCCGGCCAGATCGCCTTCAGCCGGCCCCGAGCCGAACGCTTCGCCTTCCGACTTCCAGTCGCCATAAGTTTCGGATTCAAAATCAGCGATCAAGACATCGGAACCCGTCGCCTGTTGCGCGGGTGCGGCATCGCAGACGGCGGTGATCACTGTGAAGAGGATACAGAAGCATCGATACGTTTTTATGAAACTCTTCATCAATGGACTGCCTCAAAGTATGGGAAGTGTCAGGTGTTCGGGTACAGCGCCCGCATGTGAGCAAACCGTTGCTGCGACGGAGCAGGCTGAAAGCAGATTCTGCTGATGCGACGCACCACGCAGCACGCCCAAAATAAACGCCGCCGCGAATGAATCGCCAGCGCCGACGGTGTCTCGCACAGTCGTCGGAATTCCTGGCTGCTCGATGATTTCGTCGGGCGTCGCCAGAACGGCTCCCTCCGCGCCGCGAGTCATCACGACGAGTTCCAGCGCCTGGGTGTTGAGTAGCTCACTCAGGATATCGTTGGGTTGATTTGTAGAACGAATGCCGCATGCGACACACACGTTGCTCAGTTCGTCGTCGCTCAGTTTCAGAATGCTGGCCAGTTGAATCGACTCGCGAATCATGGCACTGTCAAAGAATGGCCGACGCAGATTGATATCGAGCACTCGCGGGATGCCAGCGTCTCGAGCCGCCTCAACACATCGACGAATCGTGCCGCGAGAAACTTCTGAGCGTTGTCCAAGCGTCCCAAAATAGACGGTATCAGCCCTCGTGACTTGCGATTCCAGTTCTTCGTTCCAGGCGATTTGATCCCAAGCCGAGCCTTCGTGAATCGTAAAGGTGGGATGACCGCTGTCATCAAGTGCGACGCCTACCGTGCCAGTGCGAGCGTCCGGAATTATCTGCAGCAGGCTGACATCAATGTTCAGTGAACGGAGAATCTGAATCGCTTCCTGCCCATACCAATCATTTCCCACCGCGCTGACCATCGCTATGTCGCCACCGAGGATAGCCGCATGACACGCAAAGTTCGCCGGCGCGCCGCCGAAGCACTCACGATCCGGAAACACATCCCACAATACTTCGCCCAGCGAAATGATGCGATGTCTTTTCATTCAACAATCCTTGAATCATGTGTCATCGGCCCTCAGTTCGCTTAGAGCATCATCAAAATTAACGATGCTGTCGCGATCCCTGGCATGACGAACGGCGCTTTAGGATCGGCAATTTGCATCCCATCACTACTTCTTCGTAATGGCAAACTGTTCTGCTGGAGCGATCAGGTCACCAAGGTCCAGTGTCTTGTCGGCCGCAATGTTCAGAACCCAGTTGCCTTTTTCCAGCGGAGCCGGTTTGCCGTCCGTTACGAGCGATTTCACATTGCCGGGTCGTTCATGCCAGAAGCGAAATTTCCATTCGCCAGCTGGAATATTCTGAATTTCAAAGCTGCCATCTTCAGCAGTAATAGCTACGTAGGGATGATCGGAGACGATGATCCAGGCCTTCATCCATGGATGAATCGAACAGTCAACTCGCACTGGCAATGCTTCAAATTTCTTAAACGTTTTCTTCAGCGGCTGATTCATTGGGATGATTTCGCTGAATGGCATATTTCGGCGAGCGTAGACGGCTGCATTGTGTGCCACAGGATCAGAATTGGTGAGTTCAAATACCTGCTCAGTGCGAACGGCCAGCATATGCGGTTCGAAACGACAGTTGCGATTGTCGATAACCGGCGCTTTTGCTGGCTGATTTTTAAGGTCCGGATGGATCGAAATCGCATCTCGCGTTTCGAGCCAGATGGCAATGTTGCGAATGCCGCGATTTTTTGGGCTTACGACAAGAGATTCATCGACCTGCCCACCAATTCCACAAACGGCCGGATCACGTTCAACTGTGATGACTTCTGGCGTAACTGGTTCTTCGCTGTAAATAATTCGGCCCTTGATGGAGCCCCAGGCATCATCACCAGATGCAGGATGCTGGAACACGATTCCGACTGCAATTGCAAAAAACAACACTGTCGGCCGGTTGGAAAGTTGAGCACTCATGAGCAGATTCTCCTTGAATTCTGGAGCGAACCGTAACATGGCAGCGAAACTGTTACCAGCGGTAAGGTTTATCTACACCGCTCAGTCGCCATGCGACTCAATTGCCACGCTGTTCGGCCAACACAGAGAACGATCCAGACCGTGAATCGATGCATATCTGTTGAAATGCCGAAGAAGAAAAGCGGACTTCCTTGTCCAGCAGCCGCAAAACGACCGGCCGATCCCTCGACGGGGGGAAGAGTACGCAAATGCATACCACTTTCGCAATCGACTTTGATCACAAGTTATGAACATCGTGGCGGTTTCTAAGTCTGAGTCAGATTCTCTCACCACGCAACTGCGGTCGGCGACGGACGTTCGCAGCAGCACACGACATCTTCTGGTCTGTCTTGTCGGTATTCTGATCTGTGTTGGCGTACAAATGGTGCAGAGTGCAAGTCTGACGTCACGTCCCAGCGAACAGGATTCCGTTCTTCTCGGACGCCACCTCGCATATCTGGGACTGTCCCTTCTTTGCGCATGGGGGGCATCAAATGTTTCGTCCGACTGGCTGCAAACCAATGCGGTCCGTCTTTATGCGTTGGTGCTGTTTCTTCTGGTCATACTTCTTATTCCAGGAATTGGAAGTCGCGTCAATGGAGCTCAGCGTTGGCTTCGATTTGCGGGGCTGTCGCTGCAGCCTTCTGAACTGGGAAGAATTGTCATGCCGATCATGGCAGCTTCGTTGCTGGTGAAATTGCGAAACACATCAGGCTTCGGACTTAGAACCGTCCCCGGTACGCTGCTGCCGATTTTGATTGTCGCCCCATTGGTGGCAATCGAACCCGATCTCGGGGCGACCGTCTTTCTGATAACCGGCTATGCACTCGCGTTGTTTCTTGGCGGTTGGCCGTTGCGATATTTTGTGACATGTGCCTGTTGTGCAATTCCTGCAGCAGCTTCGCTGTTGATCCTGCGACCTTATCAGGCTCAGCGGATTTCTGGATTCATGGATGCATGGAGAGATCTCGGCCAAGCCCCATGGCAGATCAGGCAATCGCTGATGTCAATCGGTTCTGGCGGCCTTGAAGGAACCGGTATCGGCAGTGGTTGGCAGAAGCTGAGCTATCTGCCAGAAGCCAATACTGACTTTGTGTTTGCGGTCATTGGAGAAGAATTGGGGCTCATCGGAACACTCGCCGTTTCCGCCGTCTGGATGGCTGTATTCTTCACCGGTCGAGCTGTATTGCAGCATCTGCCGAAAACGTCGTTCGAATGGATTCTTGGCAACACTTTGCTGGTGCAGTTGCTGTTTCAGGCGATGGCAAACATCGCAGTGGTTACAGCCCTTGTGCCTCCTAAAGGCGTGCCGCATCCCTTTATCAGCTACGGTGGGACAAATCTGCTGGTCAGTGTGGTTGCGGTCGGCCTGATCGTGGGTATGTCACGGAAATCAGCGACCGCCGCGTAACTCAACTCTGAAAAGCTGAGCCGCAGTCACTGGACTCTTTGCGCATCATGAGCGAAAGTGCGCGCCTTCTGGTTTCACGAATCAAAATGGCATGAGTTCACTTCCATGAAACGATCAATCCTCTTCGCTTTGGCAATGCTAAATTCTAGTTTGTTGCTGCACGCACAGACGAAGCCACTTCCACTGATTTTTGATACCGATATCGGCAACGATTGCGATGACGTATTGGCAATGGGCGTGATTCATGCGCTGCAGTCGCGCGGACAATGCCGATTGATTGCCGTTACGATCACCAAGGATCATGAACAATGTGCTGCGTTCACGGATGCAGTCAATACGTTTTATGGTCGAGGTGATATCCCGATTGGTGTCTGTCGCAGTGGCGTGACGCCTCAGCAAAGTCGCTTTACGGTTCTGGCAGCGGCAACAGACAATGGCATGGATCGTTTTCCACATGATCTGCGATCCGGCAAAGATGCTCCCGATGCGGTGACCGTGCTCCGAAAAGCCCTTGCAGCTGAAGCAGATGGAAGCGTCGTAATTGCTCAAGTGGGATTCTCAACGAATCTTGCCAACTTGTTAAAGTCGCCAGCGGACGCCATCAGCCCGATGACTGGACGTGAACTTGCCATTAAGAAAGTGAAATTTCTGTCGGTGATGGCAGGTGCGTTCACTCCTGTAAACGGTAAGGAACATCTCGAATACAATGTCACTGAAGACATTCCGTCAGCAAAAATCCTGGCGGCAGAATGGCCAACACCTGTCGTTTACAGCGGATTTGAAATTGGCCTGACGATTCCTTATCCAGCGGTCAGTATCGAGCAGGATTACAACTATATTTCACACCATCCGCTTAAAGAATCCTACGTTTTGTATGAGCCGCCCCCACACAACCGTCCCACATGGGATCTGACAAGCGTGTTGTACGCAGTGTTCCCGGATCGTGGCTATTTTGGATTGTCGGCTGCGGGAACTGTGACCGTGGCTGATCGAGGAGCAACAACGCACGTCGCAACGGAAAACGGTCTGCATCGATATCTGACTCTAACTCCCGATCAGCAAATTCGTGTTACCGAAGCATTGGTTCAGTTGTCGAGTGAGCCACGTCACGATTCGAAACCTTAGTATCGATCGAAAAAGCCGGAATGTCATTGGCCAGGTGGACCGAACTGCGTTGGTCGCGATGAAGGAGAGCCGAAGTTGAAGGCAGAATTCTGCGATATCCCGAACGGCAAACGGTCAAAGAATTGCTCTAGTTCCTGAGGCCCTTTATTGAATGCAAGTTCCAGATCATCTGTATCTTCATAACTGTCCACGATGGCCTGAATCTCACTGGTGATTCTGTCCGTTTCTTCTGTCCGAGGCCGCTGTTGCAGAACCCACAGTTGTCCGATCAAGCCAAGCAGCTTCAGGTGACTTTTTTCCGGGCCTAACGCGCTGGCATCTGCTGTCTTACGAAACTGCTCCAAAGCCTGTTCAGTTTCGGGAACCGCACCAGACATCAACGCAACGCCTAACCGAAGTCGTGCAAGATCCGCCAGTGGACTGTCGTTAAAGTCAGAAATAATCTTCTGCCACGCGGCAATTCGTGTGGGGTTCAGCAGCGCCACAGCGAACTGCGCTTCTGCTGAATCTTGCTTTTCTACAGACACCGCAGCTTCTGGCGCGGGCAAACGCGCTGGTTGCTCAAAGCGGCGACCAGCCACAAACGCCAGAACGAATACACCAAGAACTCCCAGCGAAAGACTCCTCGCCGGAGGCAGCCACGGCACCCATTTGCCAAAGAACCCATTGCCGCCATCCAGTCGCGAATTGATCGGAACTGTTTCAAGACGTTTGAGAGCCGCCTCCAGTTCGGCGCCGGTCTGAAATCGGTCGGCTGGCTTCTTCGCCAACATGCGATGAATAATTTCGCACAACGCTTTCGGTAACTCGCCGCGAAAATTGCTCAGCGGGATCGGTTCCTCCTTCAAATGCTGGACGGCGACCGCCATCGCATTTTTGCCGGGAAATGGTGGCTGTCCCGCAAACATGTGATAACACGTCACGCCAAACGAATATTGATCGCTGCGGTGATCCAGTTTTTCTCCCTGAATCTGCTCGGGACTCATGTACCATGGTGTTCCCATCGTGGTTCCGATCTGAGTCAGATTCATCCTGGGACTTGTCGGCTGATTTAACTGTGCAAGCCCAAAGTCTGTCACTTTCGCAACTCCACCGCGAGTGACCATGACGTTTTCAGGTTTTACATCGCGATGCACAATGCCTGCTTCAGCCGCAGCGTTCAAAGCCGCAGCCACCTGCTGCATCCACTTAAGACCCGTACCGTAGTCAGGTGTTCCATGCTTTTTGATCCATTGACCTAGATTTAGTCCGGCAACATATTCCTGCACGATGTAATTGATTTTGCCTTCACGCCCGGTGGTGATGATCTGCACCAGATTGGCGTGACTCAATCCGCCAGCCGCCCGAGCTTCCTGTTCGAATCGTTTCAGCAGCACATCGTCGTCACCACGAATGACTTCGTTCTTCAGGACTTTGACTGCCACATTGCGATGCAACGATGTTTGTTCTGCCAGATAGACATCTGCCATTCCACCGCTTCCCAATCGGCGCAGCAACAGGAACTCGCCGATCCGTACATTGCTGAGATCCGCGGATGTTTCGTTTGAGTTGTCAGATGCTTCGCCAGTTGCCATAAATCGTTCCAATCCCTGTGAGCGGGCGTTCAGATGATTCAGAATTCTATCCCGGACGTCACGCTTGAATCCGCAGGGTATTTCAGATTCTCGCACTTTTCAGCCGTAAAGGCGATTTCAAGATAGAGATTCGTTGGAACGCTTCCATCTTTTGGAGTACTCAACTGCCATGTTAGATTTCCATGCAAGTGGAAGACTGCCTTTTGTTCGCTTTGCGATGTTCGGATTTCTCACCGTGTTGGCGGTGTCCCTGCCAGCGGCAGAACCGTTTCCGAAGCCCTCAAAGAACATATCGAAGCCAAACATCGTTCTGATCATGTCCGACGACATGGGTTACTCGGACATCGGTTGCTACGGTGGTGAGATTGAAACACCGAACCTGAATCGACTGGCTGAAAATGGGATTCGGTTCACGCAATTCTACAACACGGCTCGATGCTGCCCCACGCGAGCCTCACTGCTGACGGGACTGTATCCACATCAGGCTGGCATCGGACACATGATGGAAGATCGCGGCCACGATGGTTATCGAGGTCAGTTGAATCAAAACAGCATGACGATTGCAGAAGTTCTGAAACTCACTGGTTATCACACCAGCATGTGTGGCAAATGGCATGTGACAAGACATACGGCACCGGATGGCGACAAATCGGCATGGCCGCTTCAGCGCGGCTTCGACGATTTTTACGGCACGATTACTGGCGCGGGCAGCTTCTATGATCCGGCAACTCTCTGCCGTCAGAACAACCTGATCACTCCGGAAAACGACGAAGCTTATCAACCGGAAACGTACTACTACACGGACGCCATCAGCGACAACGCCGTGAGTTTTCTGCAGCAACATCATGAGGCGGCCAGCGAGCAGTCGTTCTTTCTGTACACAGCCTACACCGCCGCGCATTGGCCGATGCATGCGTTGGAAAAGGACATCCAGAAATACAAAGGCCGTTATGATGCTGGATACGAAGACATCCGCACGGAACGCCTGAAACGATTAAAGCAACTCGGATTCATTAATGCTGACCTTTCCCCCGCAGCCGCGACCGACAATTGGAATCAAACTAAGAACAACGCCTGGAAAGCTCGCTGCATGGAAGTCTATGAGGCCATGATTGACAGCATGGATCAAGGGATCG
>JANOZG010000180.1:0-3361 GCA_031429275.1 Planctomycetota bacterium | reverse complement strand
TCCAAGGAACTCGCGGAGGCCATCCGTCGACTGAGCGTACTACCGCCATTGGTCACTGCATGGGAGGTGGATCGCTTGCGTGTGCAGTTGGCAAATGCGGAGGATGGAAATGCTTTCGTGTTGCAGGGCGGCGACTGTTCGGAAAGTTTCGACGACTGTAATTCAACTTCGATTTTGCGGAAGCTGAAAGTTCTGATTCAGATGAGCCTGGTGCTTATCTGCGGTTCGAAAAGAAAGATTGTCCGTGTTGGCCGCATTGCGGGCCAATATGCCAAGCCGCGATCTGCGGATATGGAAAAACGTGGCGACATAGAATTGCCAAGTTATCGCGGCGACATCGTCAATCAATCGGGCTTCACACCTGCGGAGCGTCGGCCAGATCCACAACTGATGCTTCGAGCCTATGAAAAGTCCGCGCTGACGATCAACTACATTCGTGCGCTCAGCGAAGGTGGGTTTGCAGATTTGCATCATCCTGAAAACTGGGATATGGATTTCGTCCGCAATACGCCGGGATCTCGACGTTATCAACAGTTACTGGAATCGCTTAGTGACTCCATTCGTTTTATGGAAGTGGTCTCATCCAGCGAATTGACGCAGTTATCGCGTGTCGATTTCTTCACATCGCACGAGGGTCTGCTGCTTGGGTTTGAGCAAGCATTGACACGCATCGAACGCAATCGCGGCTGGTACAATCTGGGAACACACATGGCATGGATCGGCGATCGTACTCGTGCCATCGACGGCGCGCATGTGGAGTACTTTCGCGGCATACTTAACCCGATCGGTCTGAAAGTCGGCAACTCGATGCAGCCAGACGAACTGGTGGAATTGATTGGTATCCTGAATCCTGAAAACGAACCCGGTCGACTGACACTCATCCATCGTTTCGGTGCCGAGAAAATTCGCGAGAAGTTACCTCATCTGGCAGAAGCTGTGTTAAGGGCAGGGCAGCGAGTCCTGTGGAGCTGTGATCCGATGCACGGGAACACACAGACGGCTCGCAACGGAATTAAGACTCGCTCTTTCGACGACATCATGTCCGAAATCTTCAGCGCGTTCCGAATTCATAAAGAAGTGGGATCCAGGCTGAGCGGCATACATCTGGAACTCACCGGCGAAGATGTCACGGAATGCACCGGCGGTCCCGGCAATCTGACGGAAGCAGACCTCGCTCGCGACTACCGCAGCCAGGTCGATCCTCGGCTGAATTACGAACAGGCGATGGAGATCGCGTTTTTGATTGCTGAGCAGATGAAGTGATGCTTGGCGTGCATCAGTCAAATCGAACCAAGAGACGCGGCTGAAGTCATTTTGAAACGATTTGGCAACGAGCCGAAGGTCTCTCTTGTTTGAGGGCTTTCAGCTGTCATGAGATTTCTGATGCTGCAAGCATCGAGGAGAGTCTATGTTTAAGACTACGAGTGCGGCTCTTAGATCTGGGCGGATTGCGGTTTATCGACGCAGCATATTCCTGTTGATCTTGCTTGGCACCCGCTCGGCGATTATTGCTGATGACTCTGCAGTCAAGGCTGTTGACAGTCGGGTTACGTTTTATGCAATGGGCGACGTCCCTTACGTTTCGGCGGAGGATGTAGTGCTCACTCAACAGATCGGCGAACTGTCGCAAGACGCGGAGTTTGTTGTGCATGTTGGTGATATCAAAGGAAGAGGATCGCCGTGTAATGAAGCTGTCTACATGAAAGTCGCGAATATACTCAGCAGGACTGTGCCGCCCGTCTTCATTATTCCCGGCGATAATGAATGGAATGACTGTGTTGATCCGGCTCCCGATCAGGCATGGACTTACTGGAGAAAACACTTCACGCGATTTGATCAACGATGGCACCATGAGTTGCCGGCTTTTTTACAGCTTGAGCGTGAAGAGAATTTCTCGTTTGTAAAGAACGGTGTGTTGTTTGTAGGACTCAATATTGTCGGAGGTCGCGTCCATGACGGCAACGAATGGAAGCAACGTCACGCTGAGTGTCTGGAGTGGGTTCGCCGTAATCTCGATCAGTTTGGCGACCTGATTGGCAACGCGGTGATTTTCGGGCATGCGAAACCAGCAGCCATTCACGACGATTTTTTTGAGCCATTGAATGATGTTGCTGAGAAATTCGCTAAACCTGTTCTCTATCTCCACGGTGACGGACATCGCTGGATTCAAGACCGCCCGTTTGCGTCAAAGAACATCCTGCGCGTGCAGGTCGATCAGGGCGGCAAAGCACCGCCATTGAAAGTTACGGTAACAGATCACCCGACGGAACCGTTTGCGTTTGACCGTCGAATTGAGCTAACGGGGCAGTGAGTACAGATCAGTCATCAGCCCCTGATTTCGTGCATCGCCCTCTCGCGGATTTACATCACTATTTGCAGGCGACGAGCAAGGAAGTTCATTCCACGCGTGGCAGAAAGTCTCGACCAAAACAGCTACAGCCATGAAGATATCGGCAATTCACGGTCACTTGTCGATCAAGACTTCGGAGACGGCAAGCAGTTTGCCCTCCCTTGCGAATTCGTGCGCAACCTGGTGGGGAAAGATGAAAGGGTCAAGACCATATTGAGCTGAGTCCATTTGGTTTCCCAATCAGCTCGTTTGTATTGAAGAATACCTTGCACGCGCAGGAGATTTCATCGCCTCGTTCTTTGTTCGCTGCCATCCAGATTGTGAGTCAGTGTTTCGAAGAAGATGTTCCATTCGGATTCGCCGCGAACTCGTACTTTTTTGGTCAGAAACAGTCGAGTGTTTGGCATCGCAATGCCCTTTCGATTGTGAAAGTGATTGTAGCCAACTTCCCATGTTGCATAGACGTCGACGCTCGATGTATTGTTGGTACAAGTCCCTTGCATTTTCCCCGATTGCAGTTGCAGTGCCATCAATTCCAGAGCGGCCACATAGCGATCGGAGTTTTCACCGTAGACGTCAAATCCCTGGTTCCACGCGACCTCAGCTGCATGCAGAGCCGACGCCAGACCATATTGAGCATGATGGCCGTTGTCGCGGCATGTTTCCTGAGTCAATCCATCGACCCATGATTTGGGATTCGACCAAAATCCACTGTCGTCCGGGATGTCATCTGATTTGAGATAAAAGTAGTTGCAACTTCGTGATCGAAGTCGCTGCAGTCCCATCGCGAACTCTGCTTCATCTTCGCAAAACACAGCGATGTTCATCATCGCATCGATCTGAGTCAAATCGACATTGCCATTCCACGTGCTCATCTTGTTCAGGACTGGATAGAACGACTTCTTAAACATCGCCTGAACGTTTGCAATTTCTGCCGGTGCCCAGCCTGAGTAGCTTCGCATGATTTCTGCGGCCGGCCCCAGCAGCGAACCGATCCAGCCGCCCTGAAGC
>JANOZG010000179.1:0-2183 GCA_031429275.1 Planctomycetota bacterium | reverse complement strand
GCTCAAGTGATGTCAATGACACCAGCATTGAGCGTGTTCAGGATGATGCCACGGTTGAAACGCTGATTTCCAACGCTCAAAGATCCGGACGGTACGATTTGATTGTCCGACTACCTGCCGATTTTCCAGATTGTCTTGCTGACGTCAGTGAAAAGAAAGAGCAACCTGTGTGCCAGGTTTCTTTCGTGACGGACGGTCAAAATCCCATGGCGGTGGCGATGGTAACTTCCATCGTCCATGGTTTCTTCGCCCAAAAGAAAGCGGCCGCAGCGGCCGAGAGATTAGTTGGCCTTCACACGAAAGCAGAAATGGCTGCGGCGCCTCAGTTCTTTGACACTGCCAAGGATTCAGCCGACGTTTTCGTCAACGACAAAAATGCCGACTGGATTCAGATTGATCCGGATGGCGTTGCTTCTGTGAACGCGGAGGAGGGAGTGCCTTCCCGCTGGGCCATCGCACCTGTTAAGTCGCCATCTGAGACGACAACTCAGTCGCTGGAAGCAGCGCTGGCAGACAAGTCGATGCCTGAGGCCGACGAAGCCGTCAAAATCAGCGTTGAAAATCCACAGGCGGCCGGTCAGCAGAATCCTCGCATCGCCATGTACGCTGCTGGCATCGCCGTGCTATTTCTTCTGTTTTCCGCGACCGGTAATGCTGCGGCACTGCTGGAAGAGGCGGAGTCCGGAACTCTGGATCGAATACTCGTCAGCAAAGCGGGGTTGTTTCACATTGTCGCCGGCAAGTGGCTGGGAATTCTATTGCTGGGATGTTTGCAGATCTCAGTCATGTTCCTGTGGGCGGAATTTTCCTTTAAGATTGAGCTTGGCAAACACCTCCTCGGTTTCTGCGTTATGACATTCAGCACTGCCGCAGCCACCGCCAGTTTCGCGATGCTGCTGGCAACGCTGTGCAAAACACGAGCTCAACTGAACGCAGTGTCTGTGGTGATCATACTCAGTATGTCGGCCGTGGGTGGCAGCATGATTCCGCGATTCGCCATGAGCGACCGGATGAAAGAGATCGGCCGCTGGACTTTCAACGGATGGGCTTTGGATGGCTATCAGAAAGTCTTCTGGTATCAGTCGCCCTTGAGCAGTCTCCAGACCGAAGTCACGGTATTGCTTGGGAGTTCGTTCGTGCTTGGTCTGTTGACTTTAATGTTGTCCGGTCGATGGAAGCGAGGATAAGTAGCCATGTCGAATGAAGATCCGGTCGTCCAGTCAGTACGCTCAGGCCCCGTAAGTCCGATCGTCGTGCTTCTGCTGATTTGTTTCAGCGCCAGCGCGTTTCTGCTCTGGCTGGACTGGGATTCAGGCTCGTCTCAGCGGGGCCTGCCGAAGAAAATGACGTTGCAGCCTGCCACCAGGGCTACAGACACGATTGCAATGGCTGCCGGTGCTCCGATTGACCAGGTTCGCACGAGCGATACGGTCGATGATTCCGCGAATGAAACAGCGACTCATTCAGCGCCGGTGATGTCCGAAGAAGCAGCCACTTCTGGTTCGGCACAGAACGTAACGTTCCGCATCGAAGGCTTGAAAGCTGAAGCATCGCAGGTTCATGTCGCAGTGTTTGATTCGGCAACAGGCTTTCCCAGGCCCGAAAGCAGTTCTTCCAAAACGACTGTGTCAGCAACAGAAGGCCATGTCGAGTTCGAGATGGCGCTCACTGCCGACCAGAAAACAGCGATCGCTGTTTTTCAGGATTTGGACGGAGACGGCAAGCTGACAAAAAATGCCGTCGGCATTCCTGTCGAGCCCTATGGATTCTCCAACGCCGCCCGCAGTCTGTTCGGTCCACCTTCGTTCAGCAGCGCCGCTTTGCTGATTTCAAAAGACACGGACACGTTGGTTATCAAGGTTCAATAGCCAGCTCTCAACCCGCCGTCACACAACAAATGCGAGCGGCTGGGCATTTTGAAAAGCCCTCCGAGTTGTATGCATCCGAACCCGCTCAGCCTTTCACATCCGTACCGGTGCGATCCGTGCGATATCGAGTGCCGAGTCCACAACTCGTGCGGCGATCGACACTGTCCACAGTGTGCCGGTGCAAAACTCACGCAAGCCGAATCTCATGTTAATCCATTGTCATTAACAGCCCAGCCACACTCTCTTTCGCTGCGATTCACTGCCTCCTGAAAAATGAAAACCATGCCGCCCCCATGTCCCTTCTCCCCTCGAGGG
>JANOZG010000178.1:0-10056 GCA_031429275.1 Planctomycetota bacterium | reverse complement strand
CGGAACCCGCGGGATTGCACCTTGTTGGACGTCGGTTGCTCCTATGGCGGGTTTATGGAGGCGGCCAAAGAGAAAGGATTCGATGTCTGCGGATTTGACATTGTACCTCAGGCGATTGATCGAGTGACAAAAGCCGGAATGACCGGGCAGTGTTGTGGCCAAGTGCGAGACTTTACTGCACGCTCCGGTCAGTTCGATGTGATCACGGTCCTGGATGCCAACATTTATTGGCCCGATCAGCCCAGTGAACTCAGCGAGCTCTTCAATCGGCTGAAGCCAGGCGGACTACTTGTCATGCGTATTGTCGACAAGTCATGGATGGCAGGCATTGGTGCCGCGATTCAACGAGTATCCGCCGATCAGGGAGAAAAGATTCTCCGCCGCGCCGTGAACGACCATCGGTTTTCAATGCCTGTTGGCAGCTTTCTTCGAGTCTTAACGAATATAGGTTTTCACGTCGTCAGCGCGTCTCCGAAAGGGGCGGTTCATAGCGATCACACCAGTCTACCGGTGAAACTGTCTTTCCTGATGGGAGCAGCATTTTGGCAAACGCTCGGGATCTTTCTCGCTCCTGGAGCGGTCGTC
This sequence comes from Planctomycetota bacterium, assembly GCA_031429275.1. Classification (GTDB taxonomy): domain Bacteria; phylum Planctomycetota; class Planctomycetia; order Planctomycetales; family Planctomycetaceae; genus SXXK01. The sequence goes on along the minus strand of JANOZG010000178.1, from coordinate 9,471 downwards.
ATCGCGGAACGTCCTCTATAAAAAGTGTCGCAGCAACTTGTTTTTGAGATTTGGACATTCGGCAAACGATGCCATATGACGCCCGGCCGGAGCAGGCTGCGGCAAAGTTCGATTTTCCGCGTACAGCTCGACCGCTGTATTTCATTTTTCATTTGATGCGCTGCGAGAAACCAAAATGGCCATTAATCCTCAGCATTTTGCGGGCTTTCTTGAACGCATGGGGCACACAATTCGTGAGGCCAACGGAGTCTACTGGTGCAACATGCAGTTCGGAGTCTATTCGAGCTTTCCGTTTCATCGGGATGTTGATGCGACTGAAGTGGATGTTCGAAGTATTCTGAAACACGATGGCATGGTTGCGAGATTTGGATGCCCGATTGATCAGGGCGTCGACAGTTTTCGGGTTATCGTTGATGATCCAAACTACGATTTTCCATTACTGCGTAGTCGCACACGGACACAAGTACGCCGCGGCCTGGATGCCTGTCGCATCGAACGCGTTGATTTCAGTTTGCTGCGAGAAAAGGCGATTCCACTCAATGCTGATACCCTGATTCGTCAAGGACGAAAAGTACCGTCAAATCTCGAGAGTCACTGGACTCAGTACTATCAGAACGCGTCGCAAACTGAAGGTGCTCAGGCTTGGGCTGCCTTCGTTGGGGATGCGCTGGCGGCCTATCTGATCTCGTTCACAATCGAAGATGTGGCAAATCTGCTCATCGTGCGTTCCTCGTTGCAGTTCCTTGATGCCTTTCCAAACAACGCATTGGTGTATCGGTTCGTGCACGACACCATTCGTCAGAGCGAAGTGAATCAGATCAATTATGGATACGAATCGATTCAAGCCGGGCTGGGGTCGCTTGATCAATTCAAGACAGGGATGGGATTTCGACTCGCTCCAACAGGCCAGCGGCTTGAATTTTCAAACTGGGTTCGTCCACTGGTGAATCGATTTACCATTCCCGTGGCAGAAAACATCCTGCAACGCTTTGGCGCAACTGAAACAACTGCCAAGCTTGACGGAATCATTCGCTGGTATCAGAAGCAACCTTCCCTCGACGGGAAGCTCCTTAGATCACGGGCCGCCTGAATCTTCAGTGCTTAGTCGACTTTCGAGAGCCTGCTAAACTCACATCCGGCGGTGCCTGCACAAACATCGCAGCCTTGCGATGAATGAACATCCGGTTTTACGGATGCGTTGAGAAGGCAGTGCTCAATACGGTCGGCGATGATGGCATTCATGTCCGGATGCAAACCAAACGGCGCTGTGACCAGCCATTCGATTCCCAGATGATTCTTTGCCGCCTCAGTCACCAAAGCCGGAATATCTTCGGTCCAATGCCGACCGGGTGAAAGAAAATACGGAAACACAATCACACGCCTTGCGCCACGCTGAACGCATCGGTCAAAAGCGGTTGCGATCGAAGGTTCCGCCAGTTCCATATGAGCGGGCTCAACAATCGAATATTTCGAATCCATAGCAAACCGCTCCGCAGCTCGATGCAGCATGTCGTTGCTGGCTACACGGCGCGAGCCATGATCTACAATGATGATGGCCGTGATGATCACAACCGTTTCAGCAGCGCTGGGCTTTTGAATTGTCATGACGGTACCGCAACTCCATCCATGACCATTCGCAAAATCTGCGAAGCACGTTGACGATGGCCTTCGCGAAGAGCGCCGCGGCAGACCACGCGATGAGCCAGGACTGGAATTGCCGTCTCCTTGATGTCATCCGGTATCACATAATCACGATCCGCCACCAGCGCCATGGCTTGTGCTGCCCTGTACCACGTCAATGCCCCGCGAGTACTGACACCAAGCGTAAGTTCGTTGTTGACTCGCGTCTTTTCGACAATCTGAAGCAGATATTCTGCAAGTGACGCGTCAAATCTTATGCCCTGAACCTTTCGCTGCAGATTCAGAACCTGTTCTGGCGTCGCGGCTGCCGCTAATGCGTCTACAGGTTGACCATCACGGTGACGATTCAGAATCTCAAGTTCTGATTTCCGGTCGGGATAACCGAGACTCAGACACATCATAAATCGATCCAGCTGGTTTTCAGGCAGCGGATATGTGCCTTCAAATTCAAAGGGATTCTGCGTAGCAATCACCAGAAACGGGTCGGGCAACCTGTGCGTGGTGCCTTCGATGGACACCTGTCGTTCGCTCATCGCCTCCAGCAAAGCACTTTGCGTTCTGGGAGTTGTACGATTGATTTCGTCGGCAAGTAGAACATTCGTAAAGATCGGCCCCGGCCGAAATTCGAAATCACCCGTTCCGGGCCGATAGATATTGCCGCCCAGGATATCACTTGGCAGCAAGTCCGGTGTGAACTGCATTCGCGTGAAACCGCAGCCAAGTGATTTTGCGAGGGCACGAGCCAGCGAAGTCTTCCCAAGGCCCGGAGCATCTTCAAGAAGAATGTGACCACCCGCCAGCAAAGTAACAACCGACAATCGTACGGCAGTGGGCTTTCCGAGAACGGCAGATTCAACGTTGCTGACAATTTGGCGAACGACTTGCTGACTCACAATTTCTCCTGTGTGCTTACGGTGTCTTCGCTTCAGGTTGGGTGGATGCCGCAGGTTGATTATTTTCAGCGGCAGGTTCTTTCTTTGTATCAGCGGCAGGTTGAGCGTCGCCAGCCGGTGGCTGTTCTTTCGCAGCGTCGTCAGAATTATTCGATGACTGTTTAGAATCGTCCCAGATTCCGAGGTCGTAGCGTTTCCAGAATTCGCCCGCTTCAAGATTCTGTTCAATGTCCGTCTGGATATAAACAAGACTCTTCATATTCCGAATCGCATCCATCCCCACTCGAATGCGTTCTGGCGACAATACGATGCGTTCCAGACTCAGGGACGCCAGAGGGCTCAAGTCCGATACCGAACTTTTCGCAATGTTGATTCGTTTGAGTGACGAAATTGATCCCACAGGAGCCAAATCACTGACTTCCGTTTCAGCTACGTCCAGGCTTACCAGCTTTGTGCCAGACAATGGCGAAAGATCGGTGACTTTGGAACCGGTGAGCCACAGTGTATTCAACGGCATGCCTCGCAGGGCATTCAGATCACTGTATGGCACGTTCAAGACGTTGAAGTGAGTCAGCTGCATGCCTTCAAGGAAACTGAAATCAGTCACTTTGGTGTTTTGAATTTTCAGAACTTTCAGCGGCATACCCTTCAACGGCGAAAGATCGGCGACAGGAGTGTTTTCAAGGATCAGACTTTCCAGCGGCATGCCAGCGAGCGGCGTTAAATCGGATACATATGTAAAACCAAGATCCAGGCCTCGCAATGGTAGACCTTTGAGTGGTTCGACGGAACGCAATCCGGAACGGAATAGATTTGCTTCAACAACATCGTTTCCTTCGACAAGAAACTTTGCCATTTCATTGACACCAAGCTGCTGTCGAAGTGCCTTCGGATCGACTCGCAGAGTTGTCGAATTGTTCTCAGCCGCTCGTCGAGCTTGTTCGGCCGCGGTCATCGTTGACGGTTTCTCTGTCTCGTCGCAGCCGATGAAAGATGCCACGCAAAGAATCGCAATGCATGCGTTGATGTTGAGTATTTGTCGAGTCATGTGTCCGGGCTCCAATCCCTTGCCAATGCGGAGAAGAGGTGTCCGCGTTCCCGAAAATCCTGAAACCACCCGTAGCTTGCACAGCCCGGAGAAAGCAGAACGATATCGCCTTGCTGGCTGAACGCAACCGCACACCGAAACGCCTCCCGAAAGTCGGCCGCAATTCCGATTTGCAGATCATTCGGGCCGTCGGTTAGTAATTCATGAAGTTTGCCTGCGGTTTGCCCCATGAGAACCACGGCCGATGCTTTCAGTTTGATCTCCGCGGCAAATCTCGTAAAGTCCTGACCTTTGTCATATCCCCCGGCCAACAGAATAATTCGTCCCGGGAAAACATGAAGCGCCATAATTGCGGATTCCGGCGTCGTCGCAATGGAATCGTTCCAGAATTGTCGTCCCGATTTCTCAACGACCAACTGCAGCCGATGCGGCAATGGCCGAAAAGACTGCAATGCCATTGAAAACCTTGTTGAGTCAGCTCCAGCCAGCCATGCAGCACATGCGGCGGCAGCAATATTGAGCTGATTATGTCGCCCAGGTAACTGGTGCGGTACCGCGAGTCGAACAGCGTCCTCAAATGACTGACTCCGCAGAATCAATGTTCCGCCTTCCAGAAACGCCCCATGATCGCCCTGGTCGGTTAATCCAAACTTCATGCCTCCACAACGAATCCGCCATTGCGGCGCATTGCGATCATCATGCGCATCGGTGTCGTCTGGAATAATGGCAGCGTCGTCCGGCATCTGAGCATCGAAGATCGACTGTTTGGCTTTTCGATAGGCCGCTTCTGATCCGTGCCAGTCCAGATGATTGGGTGAATAATTTGTCAGTACAGCAATGTCAGGTCGGAATCGTTTTTCGGCCAGCAAGGTAAGCTGAAAACTACTCAGCTCCAGAACGACGATATCTCGTGGCTGAATCGCTTCCAGTTGATCGAGCAAACTGATGCCGATGTTGCCGCCCAGCCAGATTCGACCTTCGAAATCGGGATATGCTTGCGTCAGCAAATGATGAATCAAAGCTGTCGTGGTCGATTTTCCATTGCTGCCAGTGACGGCGATGACGGACGCCGGATTGTGCCGCAGGAACAACTCAATCTCGGTCGTGACCTCAATGCCACGAGTACGCGCTAATGCCACCAGGGGATGATCGGGTGGCACCGCTGGATTCACAATCAGCAATTGGCAATCGTCAAGAACGTCTTCCGGGTGACCGCCAAGAGCCAGTCTGGCGATAGGAATGTCCTGAATCGCAGCCAGTGAATCCACGAGATTCGCGGCGTTTTGCAGATCAGTGACAACCACGCTGGCACCTCGTTGTGCCAGAAATCGCGTCGCCGAAAGGCCTCCGCCGAATCGTCCCAGCCCCATCACCGTGGTGTGAATGCCTTTGTAGTCAGGCAAGGGAGAGAGACGTGGCATGGCTCGAGACCAGACGGAAAAGAAAGGTAATTTGTGCTCTGTCGAACCTATAGAGTCGGGTTGACTGGTCCATTTACGATGGCCGTCCAATCCGTCGCCACCAATGTTTATCGATGGACTGGAGATTCGTCGTACCAGAAGAATATGCCCTGACAGTTGATCGGAGCTTTTACGGCTTGCTTTTACGGCTTGCATTGCCAGGAGCTCAGTACGCTATACAATATCGGCGAAATGACAACAACAGACTGGATACTACTCACCGGCTTTTTCGCAGCGATAATCGTCTTAACGTTTATTGCGGCGCTACGCGCGAGGTCTCCGGAAGAGTACTTCACCGGCGGCAGGCGTTCGCGTTTTTTTACGACGTTGCTGTTTGCATTTGGTTCCGGGACCAGCAGCGATTCGCCATCGTCCGTGATGGCAGGCACCTGGAGAAACGGTCTAGCGGGGCTGTGGTGGCAGTTTCTTTGGCTTCCGATCACGCCATTCTACTGGGTTCTGGCCCCCCTGCTGCGACGCTTGCGAGTTGTCACAACGGCCGACTTTTTCGCAATGCGATTCGGGCCAAGCACGGCAGCTTTGTATTCAGTTTACGGCATTGTGATTGCCATTGTTCTCATGGCCGGAGTCCTTTTCAGCAGTGCGAGGCTGCTGGGAACTGTCACCGATCCGTATTTCACGGATGTAGCGGAACGGCTGGACCTGCATCTACCCATGGTTGATGTCGATGTCATGTTTGAACCGCCATCGAATGAACGTCCTCCGCTGATCACATGGAAACTGGTAAAACGCGATGAGTTGATCGCCATTGGCCTGGCTGCCGTGCTGATTATCTGCAGCAGCGTGGGTGGTCTGAGGGCGGCAATTTTGATCGACACAATTCACGGTGTACTCTCAGTTTTACTTTCAATGGTTTTGCTGCCGATGATCTTCCATCGAATTGGCGGATTTGGGCAACTTCATAAAGCTGACAGCATGAAATCTGCGATGTTCGATTTCGTGGCCAGTTCCGATGCCGCACAACACGGCGGCAATGAACAGTTCACCCCGTTTTATCTGTTCACGCTTTCGCTAGCGGCATTAACCGGTATTGTTGTTCAGCCTCACATCATGAGCATTACAGGTTCCAGCCGATCCGAGATGGGCGCACGCATCGGGTTTACGTTTGGAAATCTTCTGAAACGAGGAATGGCCGTCATCTGGACTCTGACCGCGTTGGCGGCCATCGCCTGGTACCTGGGGCCGAACAGTCCGTTACGAAACGAAACTCGTCCCGGCGACACCGCGCTGCTGCTGCAACTGACAACGGCTGCTCATGCAGAGACCACTGACTTACCAGCCGAAGAAATCGAGGCAGCGCAACAGTTGAGTCTGGAATTCTCGGAAGAGCTATTTGGCAGAATGGCCAGAGACATATTGGGCAATGTCGCGCCTGGAGTCTTGGGGCTGGTCGCAGTTTTGGTGCTCAGCGCGGCTGTAAGTCACTGCGGAACGCAGTTGATTTCGGCGACGGGACTATTCGCGGAATACTTGTGCAGGCAACAACTGCAACCGAACAGACCATATGCGCATTATGTCTGGATCGCCCGCGCTGTGGCTCCGGTTGTTGTGGCAATTGCATTGCTGTTGCAAACAACATTTGCAGATATCACCGACGTGCTGCGACTTGTGATCAAAACGCCAGCCATCGTCGGCATCAGCATGTGGATGGGATTCTTCTGGACTCGCTGGAATACCGCCTCCGTCTGGTCGACAACGCTTGTTGCGTCGTTTGTCGCTGTGATTTGCGGATACTGGCCCGAAGAGATTTACCGTACGATTCCGCTGTTCAAGGATCTGATGTTCTATGAAACAACTGACGGACTTGTGATGCTGGATGCATGGAAGATCGTTTGCATCCTTTCGTCCGGACTGTGTGCCGGCGTGGTCGCGACACTCCTGACAGTTCATGAACCTGACGATCTGCTGGAGTATTTCTACAGTGTCATTCGCACTCCTGTGGTTCCGAATGAAGTGCTGACTACACAGCGTTTCGTACCTGCAGACGAAGACGGTCTGGAACATGTCTGGGCTTTGTACGGTTTTCAGATTCCAAAACCAACAGGGCGCGGAATAGCAGGATTTGTGGTCGCGTGGGTTGTTGTGATCGCGATGGTCTATCTCACGAAATGGATTTCACTAATCGTCTAGATTCGCAGAAAGTTCCTGAGCAGGTCATAGCCGTGTTCAGTCAAAAAACTCTCCGGATGAAACTGAACACCATGCACGGGGAACTCTTTGTGCTGAAGTCCCATGACTTCGAATGATTGACCTTCGTCATTCACCCAGGCAGTGACTTCAAGGCAATCCGGCACTGTTTCTTTGGGCACAATCAAGCTGTGATATCGCGTCGCTTGAAACGGATTCGGAAGATTTGCAAAAACGCCTTTGCCACTGTGCGAGATCATTGACGTTTTGCCATGCATTAATCGATCTGCTCGCACGACTTTCGCACCGTAAACGTCTGCGAGGCATTGATGCCCGAGGCACACACCCAACACTGGAATCTTTGGTCCGAAGTGTGAAATCAATTCTCGCGACAACCCAGCCTCTGCCGGCGAGCAAGGACCGGGCGAAATGATAATACGTTCCGGATTCAGTTCTTCGATCTGTTCGATGGAGATCTGATCATTCCGTTCCACCCGAATTTCCGCAGTCGGGTCAATCTCCCCAATGCGCTGAACAAGGTTGAACGTAAATGAATCGTAATTGTCGAGCAGGAATATCATTGGATGATGCGCGGTCCATTCAGCGAAATGCAGTATGCGAATCTCGAAAAGTGTAGCTCAGAGGCAGAGCGACATCAACGCGATGACGGCGAATCATATAACGCCGCTGTCCACCATAAAAGTCGTCTGAATCTCAAAGAATCTGCATTCAAACTCGGGATTTGTTTCAGTCAGCTTGTTTCACTGAGTTCTTGATCAAATACATCGCGAACGATTTATCGTCGCCGCTTTCGCAGTGTAATGATGATTCCAAAATTTGGCTTCGATGGCTGCAGGCGAGCTCTCCATTGCAGCATGCCACGACTGAATGCCACTGGGATCCTATGCCACACGTGCATTTGCAGACTGACGACAAATCGCGATCAGACAACAAGTCACTGCAAGTCCGCGTTATCGATAGCGGTCGCTGATACGTCAGCATCCTGTGATTCATCACCGCGCTGGCGTGGAGGTGCGGGACCAAGGTATTGATAGAACTGACACTCCAGTCGGCCGTTATAGAGCTTTCTGCGGCGCGGTGCTCGACGGCCGAAATGTTTTTCAAACCACGTGTTGGACGTAATGACGTAGAAACTCCATGTGGGAAGTGAATCGCAGACTCGGCCGAGTTCTCTGTAGACTGCCTCCACTTCCTCTGGCGAACCCATGCGTTCTCCATATGGCGGATTGCAGACGATAACGCCGTATTCCCGGAGTGATTTGAACTCGCTGATTTCCTGTTGACGAAACTGTATGTCTCCGCCAACGCCAGCTTCAGCAGCGCTCTTTTCGGACAGTCGGATGGCAGCGGGATCGTGATCGAATCCCTGAATTGACTCAGTCAGTCGTGGTTGTCGCAGATCTTTCGCTTCTGTGCGGACATCTTTCCACATCTTGCGATCCATCCACGGCCAGTCTTCCGCAATGAACGATCGTCCAGAACCTGGTGCAATGTTGCGTCCGATCAACGCAGCTTCAATTGGCAGGGTCCCGCTGCCACAGAACGGATCGATGAACTGTCGGTCTCGGTTCCAATAGCTGAGCTGCAATAATCCTGCCGCCATGGTCTCTCGCAATGGTGCTGGACCGGCGAATTCCCGGTACCCGCGCTTATGTAATCCTTCGCCGGAAGTATCAATGGTGATTGTTGCGGTATCACGCAGCAATGAAACTTCCACGGCAAATTCTGCCCCGGTTTCATCAAAGCGAAACCGATTGTATTTCTTCTTTAAACTCTCAACGATTGCCTTCTTGACGGCACCCTGCACCGACGGCACTGCATGCAGCCGCGACTGGATACTGCGTCCAGCAACAGGGAATTTAGCATCCACCGGAAGTATGTCGCTCCACGGCAGTTCGACAGTCTTATCGAACAAGGCACCGAAGTCCGGGGCATGGAACTCGCCGACTTTGATCAGCAATCGATCAGCTGATCGCAGCCACATATTGCAGCGGGCAATGTCGCGTTCGTCGCCGGCAAAATGAACTTTCCCATCGAGCGTACGCATGCCCGTATAGCCTAGCCGCTCGAGTTCTCGTGTGACGACGGATTCAAGGCCAAAAGTCGTGGTTGCAATCAATTCAAAACGCGGCATCTGATGGTGTCATCAATTGGGGTGTCCGAAAATGGGTGTGGCCCACGCAGGCAAGCGAAAAAATCCCGACCAAATAAATGCATCCCAAAGGGTGAGACCCCATTTAGGACAGGCGAATGAAAGATT
>JANOZG010000177.1:0-8769 GCA_031429275.1 Planctomycetota bacterium | reverse complement strand
CCAGTGACTGCGCTCCGAATCCCAGCCACTGCATTGATGCCTTTCGTATTCCCGTTTTTTGGCAGGCGTCCACCGCCACTCCCTGCTCATTAAACAAATAGAGCGAGTTTGGTTCGTTAAAGTAATTTGTCACAAAGAGATCTGTCGTTCCGTCATGGTTGAAATCGTCGGCGGCCACCCCCATGCACGCCTGAGCCAGCCCTTCACTGCCGACAGCGACGCCCCGAATCACGGCAGTCTCACGAAATACTGGAAATTCACCCGCTGAGGCAGTGTTGTCCCACAATGCATTCGGAGTCCCGTCGTTGGCGACAAATATTTCCAGCATGGGATCTTCATCGAGATTTGTCACCACGAGGCCAAGTCCGTTTCCTGGAAAACTGATGCCTGCTGAGTGGGTTGCGTCCGTGAAACTGCCAGCTCCGTCGTTCAACAGCAGACGGTCCGTTGTCGGACTGAAGACGTGAGGCGCACAGACTCTTGGTCCTGCAGAAGTTTCGCAGATCAGCGAGTCGACACCTTCTCCGCGGACATAGTTGACTTCAAAGATATCCGGAAGACCGTCCATGTTGATGTCGGCAATTGAGCAACTGGTTGTCCATTCACTTTGGGCAAGCACTTTGTCGTCGATGAGTTCTTCGAAAGTTCCGTCGCCCTGATTCGTCCAATAACTGTTGCGGCCTATGTTGCAAACGACAACGTCAGTGAATCCGTCATTGTTCAGATCGCCACAGGCGATACCCTGGCTGAATCCGGACTCGATCAATCCGCAGTCATTCGTGACATCCACAAACCGATTGCCACGATTGTTTCTGTAAATGACGTCAAGCCACTTTTTCGACTGCTGATCGACTGGCCAGTTTGTCCCCTGAGTGAAATGGATGTCGGGCCAGGTGTCGTTGTCAAGATCCAGAATTCCGACGCCGCCACCAGTAAATTCGAACATGCGACGCCCCTCCGTCGTTTCGTCCGGACTTTCGAAATACGTGAAGTCAAGCCCCTGCCGCGCGGCTTCGTCGATGAGTACTATGTCAGTCACGGAATCGAATTCTTCGGAGGGCAGTGTTCGAGATTTTTTTCCGTTCTCCGTAGTTTCGAGAGTCGAATGACTCTCCAGACACCGAAGAAGAATGTCACTGATATTGGCTACAGCTGATGTGTCAGCATCGGACTGAACATCTGCCTGAGCAACCGACCCCCAGGCAATCGCTTCTTCCTGCCGACCAAGTTTGGCCATGATGACAGCAACTTCGCGGGCTGCTGCGACGTTGAGTTGCGCTCCCTGCAATGATTTGGCAGCGATGTCCATGCGACTGAGAAGCATTGTACGCTGTTGAATGGACGTTAAATCCACGTCAGGCCGTTCCACAGCGAGCAACGACGTCAGATGTTGCATGGCTGCCGGGTGGTCGGCATGTTGCAGGCAATGAGCATAACAACGAATTGCATTCCGGGGCTGCCCGTTGGCCTCATAGGCCGCTCCCAAAACATAAAGCGCGTCAGCGTCGCCGCGCGATACACAGCGTTCAAACAACTCAGATGCCGTGTCCGGCAGATCGGGACTTGGCGTTGTACGAAGCGCGATTCCAAGTTGCAGAATCTGCTTTCGATCAGATGCATTGCTGTTGTTCGGGAGCCTGTCGAGCCATTTGGTCGCTTCGGCAAAGTTTCCTCGGTGAAGACAGATGTTGGCAAGTCCAAGGATCGAAGCCGGATCAGAGGGATTGGTTCGAACACATTCTTCGAGATAATCGGCTGCGTCCACGCCAAGATTCGGCACTGCGAGCCAGCAAAGTTCCGTCCACGAAATCCGTTGCAGAGCAAGCAGTTTTCTGAGATCGACTACGGCATCCGATGTGCGTCCCGTCATCATTTTCAGCAACGCGGTTCTTGAAAGCGCACCTGCGTCGTCTGGCTTTTGAGTAAGGACGATATTATAGGCGTGTTCGGCCTTTGAGATGCTGCCGAGTCCGCGTTGTACTTCAGCCAAAGCGAACTGAGCTGTGAGGTAGTCTTTGGATTTCAAATCAACATATTCATAGAATCTAATGGCATCTTGCAATCGACTGCATCGCGTGGCGGATTCCCCGGACATCACTGCTGCAGCATCTGTCAGCTTTTTCGTCGCCAGCAGTTGTTCACCGAGCGTTAGCACCTCAGCATGTTCGCCGCTTTGGAAATGCCGTCGCAGTGTGCGCAACTGTTCGTCAACCGAAACGGCCGGGGTTGATGTGAAGGCAATGATCAGCAGGGCACCCACGGTGAACAGGACCGAGGCCGCGACGAATTTCTTTTTCAGACCAGACACGATCTTTCACTCCGCCGTATGTCCGCTATCGCTTTGTTCCAACCGCCTGCAGGCGTCGAATCAAATCCGCCTGATGATTCGCTTCGACAGAATTTCCGTTTTCGCGTAAAGTAAATTCCAATATTTTACGGGTGGTGAGTGTCCGTGGATTGATGTCGAGCGACTGGCGAGCGGCTTTGGCAGAGTCTTCAAACTTGCGAAAGTTCGCCAGAACGGCTGCACGAGTTCGAAGATTCGAAGAACTCCAGGGATTCAATTCCAGAGATTTATCAAGCGTGTCCAGTGCTGCAAGATATTGGCCTGCCTTCCATTGGAGCTGCAATTGAGTCTGAAGAATGTTCTCATCCTGCGGACGTAAAACGGACGCTTTGCCTATCATTCGATCTGCGGCGACAGGATCGCCGAGTTGTCGCAGAAGATCGGCAGTTGCTCTCAGCAGCTCAGTATCCTCAGGTGAATTTCTGACAAGCGGGGCAAGCAAAAGATACGCCTGTTCCAAATCGGACCGGGTCCGTGCCCTGATCGCATGTGTCAGCCCAAAGGCACGTTGCACTTCCTCCTGCGGCAATTGCTCACGCTCTGACTGAAATACTCCAAGTGCCGTTTGTATTTCTTCCTCAACGACTGCGTACGACCGAAGAATCCGATGATCGGTCCTTGCCGTGTGCGGAACATCGCTTGTACCCTGCTTCGGCATGTGACATGTAACACACGATTCGGCAGGTGAGGTGGATTGTCGCTGTTTGTCATCCAGGCTGCATTGGCGATTGTCGCTTTGATGACAAGACAGGCATCGCTCGTTGTAGAACTGCACACGCTGCTCCTCTGCGGGCATTCCGTGTGGGTCGTGGCAACTGGTGCAGTGAAATTCTCCCTGCGACTTGACGTAGCATTGACTCGACACCATTTGTTCGACGTGGCTGACGGCTTGGGAATTTGCGTTGGGCTGTCCGTCAACAGGCTGATTCACCAGTGTCACCCATATATCAGAAATTCTATCGCCGGGACGAAAGTCATACGACGATCGTCCAGCCCGCAGGATTTTGGACTCGCCACTCAGATGACACTGAAAGCAGACACTATCACGCTGATCGTTCGGCAGCTTCGAGGGATTGACAATCGGATCCGCGTGCAAACGGGTTGTTGGATCAACTCCAGGGGAATGATACTTGACGTGTTCCGCTCCTGAACCATGACATCGTTCGCAACCGATCGAAGCCTCGACAATGAACTCTTTCGCAAAACGATTTGTGTTGAGACCTTCAGGTTCTACGCGGCCCATGTGACAACTGACGCAATCATCCGAAATCCGGCGTTCGAATCTCGCGTGTTCATGCCCGGAATATCCCGGAGACAGATCCCACTCTTTGGTGTCTTCGTACCATGTGAGTGGAACTTGATAGAGTGAATTTCCCTGCTTTGATGCAAATGTATATCCATGGATACCTGATCCAAAGACCAGATCGACCTTGCATTCCTGTGAATAGATCACTCCGGCACTGTCCTCCATTCTCTCAGTTTGCAAGTGTTGATCGCCCTCAATTCTTACGCCGTAAATTCTCCCTTCCAGTTCGCGTTCTACTGGCAGCGTGTGCTTGACGTGATCCGGCAACTGGTGGGGCATTGTCATTGAACGGGCCATTGGATGCTCCTGGTACTTTCGCACCAAATCCGCATGACACTCTGCGCAAGCCTTTGATCCCACGAATACCTGCGTACGGCGATCATCGCTGGGCCAGCCGTGATCTTTTGACGGAGCAACAGTCTTCTCGTTGGTGACGCTGTCTGTCGGTCGTTTTGAACGCTCAGAGCACCCAACCATCAAAGGAAGGGCGCAAAGAAACGCAATCAAAAGAAAACGAAAAGAAGCTGTTGTAAAGCTGGTCGGCATTGCGTCACGTGTTTAATTGATTCCAGAATTCCATTGAAGGAAATGTCAGCACGGCAGAGTTTGACAACAACAGCTAGCGATTGGAACTTCGTTTGTGCCACTCCAGCAGGAGTTTTGCCTGGATCATGCGAGTGATCCCATATTCTCGGCAACATTTTCGTTTGTTTCGTGGGGACTATCCCGCGCGACTTTTATGCGGCCAGACGCAGAACACTAAAGTGGCTGAGCCCGGAGACTGATTGTATTCCTGAACTCAAATCAACACACAGACCCACCTTTCATTTTGATGTCTTCAAGCAGAAGGATTTATGCGTCATTGCTTGTGTAATTCATTTTTCACTTTGGCTCTTTTATCGAGCGGCACAAGTGAACTTGTCGAAAAAACGCAGGAAAAAACTGGATACGGGAGGCATCAGACCATTCCTCCCGCCGTTTGCGAGCGCGGGTTTGACGTTCGAAATCGGGAACTCTATGGCGGAAAGACTCATGGAAGCTGTTTTTCCTTGCCGAATTGCAGTTGCGGACCTACACTCTGACCCTTCGTTGTCCGGCCACAGGGCTGGATCGTGTTCTGCCATTGGAAATTCCATCGTGGCTTTTCGGTTCGGATTCAACGCTGGTGTACTTGTCACCCGCTCGCCGCAACCTCTAAAGGTTTAAGCAGATGAAAAAAGACATTCACCCAAAATATCACCCGGTTGTGTTCATGGACACATCGACAGGAACACGCTTCCTGATCAATTCAACGATGCGCGCCAAAGAGACGACCAAATGGGAAGACGGCAAAGAATACCCGCTGGTGAAAGTGGAAATCAGCTCTCATTCTCACCCGTTCTATACTGGCAAGATGAAATTCATTGACTCCGCTGGTCGTGTTGAAAAATTCAACAAGAAGTACAGCTGGGGCAAGAAAGAGGACGGCGCGGCTGCTGCCGAGTAGCGACCTTAATCTGACAATCTGACAAGGGCGTGCGCAGTCATCTGCGCACGTCCTTTCTTTTTGCATTTTATCAGATCGCTTCCTCGTCTTCTTTTCACAGGCAAACTCGCATGTTCCCGGTTCTTGAACGCCAACTGGCACGCTACGAAGAACTCGAAAAACAACTCCACGATCCCGATGTTCTTTCCAACATCTCTCGCATGCTCGAGATTCAAAAGGAGATGGGCAAGCTGACTCGGATCGCTGCAGCCATGCGCAAATTCCACGCGATGGAAGAAGACATCGAGGCGGCGAAGATGATGGTTGATGAGGAAACTGATCACTCGGCTCGCGAGTATGCCAAGTCCGAACTTCACCAGTTACAAGGTCAGCGTGATGTGCTGGCTGTCGAACTGGAAGACATGGCAACTGCAGGCGATTCAATTACTCGCGGTGCCTGTATCATGGAAGTTCGCGCTGGCACCGGTGGCGACGAGGCGGCTCTGTTCGCCAAAGATTTGTACGACATGTATTCATCGTATTGCGAACAACGTGGCTGGAAAACGGAAGTGCTGGAATTTAGCCCGACCGAACTCGGCGGCTTGAAGGAAGTTGTCTTCTCGATCACTGGCGAAGGTGCATTTCACTCATTGCAGTTCGAAAGCGGGGGACATCGCGTACAACGAGTGCCGTCCACGGAAACGCAGGGGCGAGTTCACACCAGCGCTGCTACGGTAGCCGTGTTGCCCGAAGCTGACGAAGTAGAAATCGATATTCGCCCTGAAGACTTGCAGGTTGATACCATGCGGGCCGGCGGGCCGGGCGGCCAGAAGGTCAATAAAACGGAAAGTGCGGTTCGACTGACACACTTGCCAACCGGCATCGTCGTGAAGTGTCAGGATGAAAAGAGCCAGCACAAAAACCGCGCGAAAGCCATGCGAGTTCTGCGAAGCCGCATTTTGGAAGCACAGCAGACGAAGGTTCAGAACGAACGTGCTGAACATCGTCGAACTCTTGTGGGGTCCGGTGACCGCAGCGAACGTATTCGAACCTATAACTTTCCTCAGAATCGCATGACCGACCATCGGTGCAATCTGACGATTTACAAACTCGATCGCATTATGATGGGCGACATGGGAGAACTCATCACGGAACTGCTCGCATTCGACCGCAACGAACGCCTTCGCGCGGCCGATGCGGCGATGTGAGAGAACGCAGTTCATTGATACGGTGAGCGACCAGTGTACAAATTTCGTGGGTGAGTGTTTCGACATGCAAAACAACCAGCCATCAACTCCAGAAGTCTCCAGCGACCTAATCGACTATCCTGCTCGCGACATGACGATCACCGTCGGTGCTGCGATGACAGTGGGTCGACTAAGGGACTTGTTGAAGCAAGAAAAACAGCAACTTCCAGTTGATGCCCCGAGCGATAATCTGACGCTTCAGGAAATGGTTGCATTCGACATCAGCGGTCCCCGCCAGTTTGGATATGGCACCTTACGCGACTATGTTATTGGAATTGAAGCTTCTGACGGAAGTGGACGCGTTTTCCATGCCGGTGGCCGAGTGGTCAAAAACGTCGCTGGCTATGACCTCTGTCGGCTCCTGATTGGGGCACAGGGGAAACTCGGGACACTGAGACACGTTACGTTCAAATTGAAACCTCTGCCTGCAGAACAACATTGCTCAGTGGCTGGTTTTCGCACATTGAGGGATCTGGATGCGGCCCTCAATCGCATTAATCTAACATCAACAACACCCCAGATTCTGGATGTGCTCAATCCGGTTGCCGCTCAGAACCTGCTCCCTATTATTGACTCGGACCTTGGTGCGCAATCAACGAAGGGCAGTTCCGCATTTCTTCTGCTGGGTTTTGAGGGATCAAGAAAAGCTTGCGACTGGCAGACGAAAACCCTCGCTGAAGAGTTGCAGGGAACTGCAGGTTTTGTCACGACCGTGGCTCGCCCGGAGGTTGTTGAAAACTATTGTCGTGCTGCAGTGCAGCTGTCATTTGATTCCAGAACGCAGGACGCAGCGTGGTCAGCAAAAGTCGTTGTGTTACCCTCGCAGATCGTTTCCGTATTGCAGCTGGCAAATGATACAGGAATATCAGCGTTTGGTCGTGCAGGCAACGGAATCATGTACCTGAAATCGGACTCAATTGCCGATCTCGCGAGACTTCGAGAACCGCTGACTATAATTGTGGACACCGGAAGTGGCTCTGTTGAAATACGGGAACCGAATCAGAATTGGCGACATCCTGCGGCGGCTTCAATCGTGGAACGTTATTCCAACAAATTGCATGAACTCCTGGGATAAATAAAGTCCTCGGTGCCGGGGACTTGTTTGGGTGCTTTGAAATGGCTGTGTGTCTGCGTTGTTGCAGAGTGGATCGTTGTCCGCAAGGAAGACAATTTCAATGGCTGAAACCACAAAGACAGTTTCTTCAACTCAGATGTTACCGCTCGCGCAGACTATCGGACAATCGATTCCCTACGAACGTTTCCTGGATTGTGTGCATTGTGGCCTTTGCACATCTTCCTGCCCGACATATGTGGAAACCGGAGACGAAAACGATAGCCCTCGGGGACGGATCTATCTGATGCGTTCGGTTGTGGACGGACGCCTGCCTTTGACCGACAATGTGCGGCGGCATTTGGATTTATGCCTGGATTGCAGAAGCTGTGAAACCTCTTGTCCCAGTGGCGTTCAATACGGTCGGTTGATTGAGCCGTTTCGAGTCGAAATGCACGAAATGGCTGCTGGCAGTTCTTCGTCAGATTCATCGGCGGCAACACATTCTTCACACAGTGGTTCGGCTGGTCATCAGAAGCAGAAACCGGATTGGTTTCATCGCTGGATCATGTACGGTCTGTTTCCGAATCGTGGCAGGATGCGTTGGGCATTGAAGCCAGCTCGACTCATGCAGATGTTCGGATTCGATCGACTGGCGGAAAAGACCGGACTGACAAGTCTGCTGCCCGCAAAATTGCGACGCATGCAGGCTCAGCTTCCCAAGCTGAAATCATCATTGCCTGAACTTCCGGCCTTTCTTCCCGCCAAGGGAACTCGACGAGCCCGCGTTGGATTGTTCATCGGCTGCGTCGCGGATGCCATGTTTCGACACGTCCACTGGGCGACCGCTCGCGTGTTGCAGGAAAACGGCTGCGATGTCGTGATTCCCACCAGCCAGGGATGTTGTGGAGCGATCCATTATCACAGCGGAGCATCACAACCCGCACTGGATTTAATGCAGCAGAATATCCATGCGTTCCAAAATGAAAAGCTGGATGCCGTGATTGTCAACGTCGCTGGATGCGGTGCGATGATGAAAGATTACAGTCACATCCATGACGAGCTGACAAAGACAAATTCTGATCACACGGCTGGCGTTGAATCTGACGAAACACGATTCTGCAATCTCGTCAAAGATATTAGTGAATTCCTGATGACACTGGGGCCTGTCAAACCAACAGGACGCATTGATGCCGTCGTGGCCTATCAAGACGCCTGCCATCTGCAGCATGCTCAGAAGATTCGTCAGCAGCCTCGAGATCTGTTGAAACTGATTCCCGGGATCTCGCTTCGCCCCATCGCTGAACCGGAACTCTGCTGCGGTGCTGCAGGAAGTTACAACCTGACTCAGCC
>JANOZG010000176.1:0-10596 GCA_031429275.1 Planctomycetota bacterium | reverse complement strand
TTGACAGCCGCTGGATGGTTCTGCATGGACCTGACGGCATGGCTCGCACAGAAAAAATTCTGAATGCGGCCAAGGCGACAGCGCGAAGTGTGGCAAGTCAGACAAAGATTGAAATGCCGCAGCTAGATCCCGATCCCGCCGTGCGCTGGTGGCAGGTGATGGCGTGCAGTAAAGCTCCAAACGTGAGCGACTTTAAGTCGCTGCTGGAGAGTGAAGTCAAATCCGACGAGCCGTCGATCCGCATCGCAGCCGCAGGTGGTCTCGCTCGCCTTGGCGATTTAGCAACGGCCGCCGCTACTCTCGGGGAACTACTCAGTGACAAAAGCACATTCGTTCAGCATGCCGCGATTCTGGAGATTGACGAAGCCGGACCAGAACTTATCGGTCTCACGAAAGACAAAATCATGAACATCAGTGACAACGAATACTGCCAACGTCTGGCCGATCATGCTCTGAATCGCTGAATGGCATCCGCGAAGCGTTCGGCGGAATCGGCGTCATAGCTCAGGTACAATGATGGTTCGATGAGTTCAAGTTCCATCACAGCCTGTTGACCGTTCGACAGTTCTACCAGATCCACGCGACCATACAGCGTATGCTGCGGGACTGGCTTCAACGCACGTTTTGCGCATTCAATGAGTGCTTCATCTGGATGGATTGGCACAATGCGGCTGCCGTGTTCTTCCTGGACTCGAAAGTCGCCTGCCTTCGGCGTCTTCAACACACTGTGGCTATGCTGGCCGTCGAAAAAAATATGTGACGTTTCACCGTATTCGACCACACTTTGAATAAAAGGCTGCAGCAGTGCCAGCCGGTCTTGGTAGAGAGTTTCAATCTGCTGCAGCAGATCGGCAGAAGAATCTGGCCTCAACCAGAACGTATCATTCGCATTGGCACCAACGACGGGTTTGATCACAATCTGGTCCGATCCGAAGACATCGAACATTCGTTCAATCTGTGCTGCGGTCGGGCTCTCTACAAATTCGGTCGGAACGATCACGATTCCCTGTTCATGCAATTGCTGCAGATAAGTCTTGCGGACATTCCAGCGAACAACATCAATGGGATTCCAGAGAATAGTTCTCGATGCGTCAATGTTCTCCAGCACCGCCATGAATTCATCAACGGCATGCTGATAGTCCCATGGAGAACGAATGATGACCATTTCGAAGTCATCCCAATTTGTTTTCGAACTTCGCCACGACACATTCTCCACTATAATCCCCCGAGCTGCGAGGATATTCGCCACGAGGGCGTCGTATGATACAAAACCATCAAGGCTATCCATCGTGAGGAATGCGATGCGACTCATTGTAATCAGTATTCCAGTTCGTTCTTTTTGCAACAGACCTCGGCAATGGGGATCAGAAGCGGCGAATCATCGCACACACATCGATGGCTTTTCAAGTAGAACGGTCCTGCAAGGAATAGCTCGATGAAACGCAGCGAGATGTTGGCAGCAATTGAGGACCGAAGTTCACTATGGGACGTCATCATCATCGGTGGCGGTGCGACGGGGCTCGGTGCAGCTGTTGAAGCTGCATCGCGCGGGCACAGAACAATACTTGTCGAAGCGGAAGATTTTGCAAAAGGTACTTCCAGCCGATCGACCAAGCTCATCCATGGCGGCGTGCGTTATCTTCGGCAGGGAAAAGTTGGAATGGTGGGTCAGTCGCTGCGGGAGCGGCAGCGACTTCTCCAGAATGCTCCCCATTTGGTGCATTCGCTGGAATTTGTCTTGCCCACATTTCGCTTCGGAGCGCGAGCGTTCTACTACGCGGGTCTCCGATCGTACGACATTCTGGCCGGCCAATGGCTTTCCGGTCGCGCGCGACTGCTGTCTCGCCATGCGACTTGCGAACACTTGCCGACTCTGCGTGACGAAAAGCTGCGGGGCGGTGTGCTGTATACCGACGGGCAGTTCGATGATGCCCGACTGGCAATTGCGCTTGCTCAAACGGCAGTAGATCTGGGTGCCGTGGTGGTAAACTATATGTCGGTGGTGCGACTTGTCAGAACTCAGCAACGCGTCACAGGCGTGGTTGTGCGAGACGCTGATTCAGGAAATGAATTTGAACTGAGAGGCAAAGTCGTCTTGAATGCGACGGGCGTATTTGCCGACGATATTTTGAAAATGGACGACGAACAGCCAAACTCGCGAGCTTCAGATAGTCGTCCCGAAGTCGTTCCCAGTCAGGGTTCACATTTGGTCTTCGACGCCAGTTTTCTTCCCGGCTCCAGCGCGTTGATGATTCCGGAAACTGATGACGGGCGAGTTTTGTTTGCCATCCCGTGGCACGGAAAAGTTCTGTTGGGTACGACTGATATCGCGGTCAAAAGCGTCTCGCGCGAACCGCGTCCGATGGCGCAAGAAACTGCTTATCTCCTGGAATACGCAGGTCGCTACCTGCAACGAGCTCCTGAAGAATCTGATATTCTCTCGCGTTTCGCGGGCCTGCGTCCTCTCGTGGGCTGCCGATCTGGCTCAGCGAAGACTTCCAGGCTTTCGCGAGAACATGAGATCTACACATCAGCCAGCGGACTTATCACCGTCATCGGCGGCAAGTGGACGACGTACCGACAGATGGGTGAAGATCTTATTGACAGAGCTGAGACGACAGCCGGTCTTACGCATAAGCTGTCGCGGACAGCAACCCTGAAACTTCATGGATGTCCGCCAGACGCCACGAAAGATCAGACTCATCTTCAAAACGTCTATGGCAGCGATTCGGCAAGAATTGATTCGCTCATACGCGAAAACCCTGAACTGTCGTCGGCCATTCATCCTCGCTTGCCTTACCGAGCAGCACACGTCATTTGGGCGGCCAGATTTGAGATGGCTCAAACTATCGAAGACGTATTAGCTCGTCGAACCCGTTCACTATTCCTCGACGCAAAGGCCGCAATGGAATCTGCGGAATTCGTGGGCAAATTGCTGCAGCAGGAAATGAATCGCAGCGACGATTGGACACGAAAGCAGATTCAGCAGTTTTCTGAAGTTGCCTGCGGATACACTGGATAGCCGCCGTTCCACAATCCAAAGGCAACGCGGATTCAAATGATGCTCGAATCACGTAGTTGTAAACGGTACACTCAGGATTGAGCGACCGAAGCCGCTTGCCTGAATACTACTTTCGGATTACCTTCTCATGGTGTCACACTCTTTACAACGGCCAGTTGCGAACGAGCTGAGCGAGAATCGACGCAGGAAAGCAGCGTTTCAGAGTTGGACCTGCTGCGGTTGGGCCTTGTGTTTGACATTGGTCGCAGCTTCGGGCGGTTCCGCTGTGATGGCTCAACCGTTGATTTCAGAACGGGCGGAGCATTTCGAAAAGCATGTTCGACCATTGCTCGTGCGTCATTGTTATGAATGCCACTCCGGCGGCAGCAACGAAGTGAAGGGCCAGCTTCGGCTGGATTTCAAAGACGGATTGCTCAAGGGCGGTGATTCCGGCGCGGCGATTGTGCCAGGAAATGCTGGCGAAAGTTTGCTCATTTCGGCTGTAAAGCATGATGGCCTTGAAATGCCGCCGGGTAAGAAAATCGCTGAATCTGAAATCCGCGAACTCACGGAATGGATTGAACAAGGTGCGTACGATCCGCGTGATCAAATGCCAAAGGCGAGTGACGTCGCCAGCGAGACTTTCGAAGCTCTCTACCAGTCGCGGCGGCAGTGGTGGAGTCTTCAGCCGATCAAACAGCCTGAATCATCGAACGTCGAAGAATCGGAATCGTTAAGTGAGATTGATCAATTCATCGCCACGCGACTGCAGGAATATCAACTGAATCCGGCACCGCCTGCGGATCGGAGAACGTTGGCACGGCGAGCACACTTTGCGATCACCGGTTTGCCGCCCACGGAAGCTCAGTTGACAGAATTCTTAAGCGATGAAGACTCCAAAGCGTGGGATCATTTGATTGACCGACTGCTTTCGTCGTCTCATTTCGGTGAACGGTGGGCTCGGCACTGGATGGATGTTGTTCGATACACCGACACGTATGGCTACGAATGGGACATGCCAGCCAAAGGGGCATGGCGATATCGCGATTATCTGATTCGAGCATTCAATGAGGACGTACCGTTCGATCAACTTGTGCGTGAACATATTGCCGGCGATCTGCTGGAATCGCCACGTATCAACGAGGCTCTGGGATTGAACGAGTCGCTGATCGGGCCGATGTTTTATCAGATGGGCGAAAAACGACATGGAGACAGTGCGGAGTTTAATGGCATCCATCAGGAAATGCTGGACAACAAGATCGATGCTTTCGGAAAGGCGTTTCTCGCGACGACCGTTGCCTGTGCTCGCTGTCATGATCACAAGCTCGATGCCATTTCTCAGAAAGACTATTACGCTCTTGGCGGAATGTTCATGAGCGCTCGCTGGGTTACAAACACCGTCGATCTTCCGGAACGCAACGCGTCGGGACGAGCAGAACTGGAACAAATCAAACAACAGCTTCGTCCATTATTAGCCGAACAATGGCTTTCCGACATTGCTGCGATCTCCACTGAATCATTGCAGGCTATCAACGTTATCGTGCCGAATCGACCGATGGAAGATCTGCTGCACGTGTGGTCTCAGCTTCAGACAGATCAAGCCGCTGGCAAGGATATCGCCACGTCCTGGACGGAACTTGCGAAGCGATATGCGGATGAAAGCACTCGCCGCATCGCCGAGAACGCGGGGCACTTCACAGCTGTCGTGGACTTTCGCGATGGCGTTCCGCCCGGCTGGTCCGCCGATGGCGAAGGACTGCGATCGATCGTGCCGCGTGGGGACTTTGTCGTGTCTCTGACGGGCGAAAAAGCGATTGATTCTGTCCTGTTGGGCGGACTGTGTACCAATTCACTGTCGCCCCGCATGAATGGTGCTCTTCGAACGCCTTGGACGAAATTGATTGGTCCCGGACAATTCAGCTTCGAAGTCGCCGGAGGAGATTTTGCGGCTCGACGAATCGTTGTCGATAACGCCTTCCTCACAGAACGACAGCAATACCTCAACAACCCGTTGCCTCAATGGCAAATGAATGACGGCCTGGCATCTCAGTCCGATCGTAACGTGTACATTGAATTCGCGACAAAGACCAGCAACCCGAACTTTCCACCGCGAGTCGGGCTGGGCGGTGCCTGCTCGGAAGCACAATCCGCCGATCCTCGCAGCTGGTTTCAGCTCAGTCGGATCGTCAGGCATGTCGCTCCGTTTTCGCCCCACGATGAACTCACAGGAATCCTGCGATTGTTTGAAGGTGCGACTCCTCAATCGTCTGACGACACGGTCAGTCGATATCGCGCGGTCCTGACCAGTGCCGTGATAGCGTGGCGAAATGAAGCAACAAGCGACAATGATGTTCGTTTGATGAATTGGATGCTGGCGAACGGCCTGCTGAAAAACAACGCAACATCAGAAACGACCGCCTCTGCCATCAAGGATCTCGTACTTAAGTATCGAGTTGTTGAGGCAAAATTGAATGTCCCGGCGACCGTGAACGGAATGGCCAACATTGATTCACCAGTCGATTATCGGCTGAACATTCGCGGTGACTACGATCAGCTGGGGGATGCGGTTCCCCATGGTCCAATACGTTTGCTTGTCGATGTCTGCCAGAACGCAATTTCTCGTCCCGGGACTCAAGCCTGGGAACGCCATGCACTAGAGTCTTCTGCCTCCAGCGAGAATCCCGCGAGTCTGGATCCTCAGACCAAGGCCAGCGAAGACATTGTCGCCGCTGCCAAAGATAGTCGGCTGGAACTCGCGGACCTGGTGGCGAATCCTCGCAATCCTCTGACGGCCCGAGTCTATGTCAACCGAGTCTGGCATTGGTTGTTTGGAGCTGGCATCGTTGCCACGACGGACGACTTTGGCCATGTCGGCGACAAGCCATCTCATCCCGAGCTGCTGGATGCTCTAGCCTGGCGTTTTATGAACGAAGGCTGGTCGACCAAGCGATTGATTCGCAGCATCGTGTTGAGCCGGACGTGGCAGCAATCACAGGACGTCGCGTCGGGGGCTCTTGATGTGGATCCAACAAATCGACTGCTGCATCATTTTCCCGTGCAGCGACTTGATGCAGAATCACTGCGAGACGCCATATTGGCCGTTTCCGGACGACTGGATGCCACGTTGTATGGTCCAACGTCTGATCCCAACCGACTCAACGAAGATGATCAGAAACGTCTGTTTTCCGGACCACTGGATGGTCTGGGCCGCCGATCGATTTACACAAAAATCACCATTATGGAGCCGCCTCGATTCCTTGCGACATTCAATCAGCCTGCTCCGAAGATTCCCACGGGGCGCCGGGACATCGCAAACACTCCTGCACAATCACTCGCTCTTCTGAATGATCCTTTTGTCACGAATCAGGCTGACGTCTGGGCCGCAGAATTGATAACCCGGTCAGACACGTCAATCGAGTCTCGACTGCAGCATATGTTTTCGAAAGCGATCGGCCGCCAGGCAACTTCGGAAGAGTTATCGTTGTGGAAGGATGCCGCGACTGACTTTGCTGGTTCAGAACACATTCCAGATGCCGACATGTTGACCAGCCATTCGCTGTGGCAAACGTTGGCGCACGCGATGTTCAACATCAAGGAGTTTCTATATGTCCGTTGATCATCATTCACGACAGTGGTCGCGTCGAGAACTGCTGGCTCGCTCATCCAACGGCTTCGGCCTTATGGCGTTGGCCGGTTTGATGTCGCAAGCCAAAGCGAATGACAAGTCTGCCACTGCCCACGTGAGCATTCCCGCGCGAGCGAAGCATGTGATCCTGTGTTTTATGGATGGTGGACCAAGCCACGTTGATACCTTCGACTATAAACCCGAACTCACTCGACAACAGGGCAAGCCCATCGGAGATTCGCAGGTATCGAAGCTGTCACAAAGCAGTGCCGGACGAGTCTGGTTTGGCAGTCCATGGAAATTTGCTCAGCGAGGTCAGAGCGGTCTGTGGGTCAGTGATCTGTTTCCTCATGTCGCTGAGATTGCCGATGAGATTTGTGTCGTAAAATCGCTTGTTGGGAAGCAGCCATTGCATGGTCAGCAGAACCTGCTGCTGCACACCGGCAGAGTCACAGGGCAAGCACCCAGTTTTGGATCGTGGGTGAATTACGGACTGGGAACAGAGAACCAAAATCTGCCCGGGTACGTCCTGCTGAACAATGATTGGATACCGAACGGCGGCTTCGAAAATTTCTCCAGCGCGTTTCTTCCGGCAACCAATACGGCGACGCTTCTGCGAGCTAAAGGTGCGACAATTGATAACATCCAACCGGCCGATTCCATCGAGAAACAGCGAAGGAAGCTCGCACTGCTGAGAGCTCAGGATCAATCTTTCGCCACAACATCGCCGGAACACCAGTTGATCGAATCGGCGATTCACAACTATGAAACGGCGTTTCGAATGCAGGTGGCCGTTCCGGAGATTGCCAACGTCGAACAGGAATCGCAGGCAACTCGAAAACTGTATGGTCTCGACAGCACCAACGATTACCAAAAATACTACGCCCTCCAGTGCCTGCGGGCTCGACGATTGGTTGAAGCAGGCGTTCGTTTTGTGGAGATCACATGCCCGCTGACACATGCCAATAACTCTCCGTGGGATCAGCACGGGACGATTAAACAACACCACGCGGAGAATGCGATGATCACTGATCAATCCGTCGCGGCTTTGATCTTCGACCTCAAGCAGCGCGGACTTCTTGATGACACAATCGTCATCTGGGCTGGCGAGATGGGTCGAACGCCGCACACGCCAGCGATTTCAGAAACCTGTGGAAGAGATCATCACGTCAACGGCTACAGCATCTTCATTGCGGGTGGCGGCTTTCGCGGCGGCATGACCTTCGGACAGACTGATGAGTTCGGAAATTCAGTCGCCGAAAACCCACTGGAAATTCAGGATATTCATGCCACGGTGCTGCATCAACTGGGCATTAATCACAAACAGCTCACATTCAAATTTGGCGGCCGCGATGTCAGCCTGACCGACGTACACGGGCGAGTGGTTGAGGAACTTCTGAGCTGAACCTCGCCCGTGATTTTTGAAGTTGCGCTGTTCAGTTCCTTCTCCCCCCACAATGGGGGAGAAGGAGGCCGACAGGCCGGATGAGGAGGCCTTCAATCAATTTTGCTTGAGAAAAACCAGCCTGGCAGCAGTCGGCGCTTTTGAATTGCCATCCGGTTGCATTGCTTTGCCCGTGTCAGGGCACCGATGGTCGAGGTATTTCAAATTGTTCTCTTGTGCGGCAGTATGATGAACCTCCGAGACGACCGATAAGATCCAGAAGCGAAGGATCGGCCCAGCCGTCTTGATCAAGCGTTGCGTCATCAATATGAATTTGAACGATCCGCCCCACCACGATGTTCGCACCGCCGGGGCCGGCTGACAAAGGCAAGTGGTGCATGAGTGTGCATTCGAGGCTCACCGGAGACTCCAGAACGCGTGGTGGTTTGACTCTGCTGGAGAGAGCGGTTTCGATGCCTGTCAATTCGAACTCAGAATCTTCGGGCGGCAATTCGGCGGAACTCAGATTCATCGCCTGTGCCAGTCGAAAAGGGACGGCGTTGATCACAAACTCGCCGTTCTCCAAAATGTTTTTCAGAGTATCCTTCGGAGTTCCGTCGCGGCGATTTGACGGGCAAAAGACGATGCTAGGCGGCTTCGCTCCAACACCTGTAAAAAAACTAAACGGCGCCAGATTGGCGATGCCCGACAACGAAATCGTTGATACCCACGCGATTGGCCGCGGCGCGATTATGCGGATGAGATGTTGATACAGGCTTGAAACAGGGATTTGTTCCGGGTCAAGAACCATGAGTGCGGTCTTCTAACTTGCAAAGCGGAGCCATCGAACGTCAGTTTGATACACGCGGACTGAGGTGTTCTCCCTGCTCGAAGACAACCTGAGCTCTGCCGACGAGCAACGGGTCGACCACACCGATCCGGTCGGTGTCTTTGTCGTCATAGTTGAGCCTGTGCAGGACGTAGCGCATGGCATTTAGACGAGCACGCTTCTTGCAGTCCGACTTGACGACACACCATGGAGCATCTGCAGTATCCGTATAGAAGAACATAGCTTCCTTGGCTTTTGTATACTCGTCCCATTTGTTCAACGAAGCGGTATCAATCGGGGACAACTTCCATTGTTTCAGCGGGTGTCGTTCACGTTCGCTGAATCGTCGCATTTGTTCCTTTCGACTGACGGAAAACCAGAATTTGATCAAGTGTATGCCGCTGCGACTGAGGTTGCGTTCGAACTCCGGTGCCTGTCGCATAAACTCGTTGTATTCGTCCTGCGAACAAAAGCCCATGACACGTTCGACTCCTGCGCGGTTGTACCACGAGCGGTCAAACATCACGATCTCACCGCGTGTCGGCAGATGTTCGACATAGCGTTGAAAGTACCACTGTCCCTTTTCGGCTTCTGTTGGCTTTTCCAACGCCACGACGCGAGCACCGCGAGGGTTCAAGTGCTCCATAAATCGCTTGATCGCACCTCCCTTTCCGGCAGCGTCGCGACCTTCAAACAGGATCACGATGCGTTGGCCGGTCTTTTTTACCCACGCCTGAAGCTTCA
The DNA here is from genome assembly GCA_031429275.1 of Planctomycetota bacterium. GTDB lineage: Bacteria > Planctomycetota > Planctomycetia > Planctomycetales > Planctomycetaceae > SXXK01. The sequence continues at coordinate 1,013 of JANOZG010000176.1, read as the reverse complement.
GCAACTCAACCTGCAATCGATACTTTTGTTTCTCGTACGACTTGCCAGACATCAGAAATCGATATGGATATCCACCTTCTCGCCAGTCCGCTGCCAGAAGGCCATCGGATTCCTGTGTTACCGTATGGTCATCGAGATTTGATTTCTCCACGAGCGCCGTTCGAAGCACCTCTAAATCGTCGGGCGATGTGCCGGCTACGATAGCCGAAAGGACTTTACTGAGTGTATCTGCGTCATGTGGTGGAATGGCACGCATGATGTCGATGATCGCGTTCACCTTCGCTGCCTGAGCCGATTCTACTGCTTCGTGCACTGCGTGATCCTGAATACCGATGGCCGTTGTGGCGTCGGCAATATCGCCTTTAGAGGTACGGCGCGCATGGCCATTTCTGTCACCAGTCGACAACGCATGTTTTGGCAGACTTCGTTTGACCGTCTTTGGTGCAGACTTTTCATCACTTGTCACAGGCAAGCGTTTTCGATTCATAACTCTGCGGTCTCAGGAGGTAGATGGAAAGAATAACACGGTCAGGAGCAGCGGCCCTGGCCTCTCAATTCGGCGACTTTTCAGGATACCAGGCACGGACGCGGCGTGTCTACGAAACGGGTCTGACATTTTCAGATTGAACAATCAAAGACGGACTCTTAAGACTTGCTACGGCGCCTCTAATGGCTGCGGATCCGGGTGATGGAGTGTCACAACCAGAAATCCGGTTTGCTTTGTTCCAGCATTAGTGGCGGGCTTGATCCGTCCTGCGCCATACGGAATGCAGGCGAGTGCTGCGCAAACCTTTAGAACTGGGGTTGAGTTGCATTTGTACGACGGACTTCCAGTCCGTCGGCGGAACCCTTGATCGACGGACTGGAAGACCGTCGTACTCAAAACATGAGCCTTGACAGAGCTATCGAATCACTGCAGAAGCAGTCATCTTCGAAACGCACATGTTCAAGTTCACCGGTCGAAGAAACTGAGCAATTATTTGATGGCATGCATCTTGCATACTGTTAGATCA
>JANOZG010000175.1:0-2031 GCA_031429275.1 Planctomycetota bacterium | reverse complement strand
TTGATCCTGCGGAAGACTTTGCTGCGAGGCGAGCCGTCACCGTTTCTGCTGGAACTTCCGGACTACCGCATGCCTTCGCCGCGAATTGTGCTGATGCGGGTCTGGGAGAGTGGTCTGTCTTTCGTTGTGCGAGCAGGCACATTGATCTTTGCAACAAGCGTGCTTGTCTGGGCTGCGGGTTCGTTCCCTGGTAGTCACGCTCGACAATACGAATTGACAGCGAAGCTTGAATCCCTGCAAGCGGAAGATGCAGATGCAAATGCCGCAGAGATTGAGGAGCTGTCGGGAGAATTGAATCAACAGAATTCGCAGCTTCTACAAGAAAGTATTCTAGGACGCGCGGGAAGGGCGATTGAGCCAGCCGTAAAACCATTGGGGTGGGACTGGCGAATCGGTATTGGAGTGATCGCGTCATTTCCTGCGAGAGAAGTTGTGATCGCGACGATGGGCACAATCTACAGCCTTGGTGGCGATGTCGATGAAGAAAACGACGGACTTCGTGACACCTTAAGAGCAGCCACATGGCCGGACGGTACGCCTGTATTTTCAGTGCCAGTCGCGATGTCGATTATGGTCTTCTTCGCATTATGCGCCCAATGCGTGTCAACTCTGATGGTCATTCGTCGCGAAACGAACAGTTGGCGTTGGCCAGTGTTTTCATTCGTCTACATGACTGTGCTCGCCTATATCGGTGCATTTCTGACGTATCAGATCGGCATCCGTCTTTGACGTCAGAAGAATTGCCCCATCAGATCCCAGCCGTGTGGCAGTTTGATTGGTGACGCTGCCGCTGAAACTTCGCTATAGGTCTTCGCTGCGTCGGCAGAAATGCCAGTCCCGCACATCGCAAACGGGCAGTAACCGTGGCTGTGAGTTCTCGTGCGGAGAAATGTCGGATGATCCGGGCAAATCAGCAGGCGATATTCTCCCTGCTGTCTGAGCCAGTGATGCAGCGGCCCCACGATATGTCGATCAATGTTTTCGACCGCACGAACTTTTTCATCCACATGCCCTTCGTGAGATGCCTCGTCCGTAGCTTCCACATGGACGACAACGAAATCAACATCAGGACGAGACAGCGTTTCAATCGCAGCTCGCCCCTTGGCGGCATAGTCTGTGTCGAGATAGCCAGTTGCTCCTGCAACTTCAACGACTTCCCAGCCCAGCAATCGCCCAATACCGCGCAGGAGATCGACTGCCGTGATCACGGCCCCGCGAACTTTGAAGCGATCGACAAACGGCACAAACGCTGGACGCTGTCCTAAACCCCAAAGCCAGATTTGAGTCGCAGCAAGCTCACCCGCCGCGATGCGACGTTGATTACAATTGGCGGATGCGAATAGCTCACGACTACGATTCATTAGTTGCAAAAGTTGCTCTGACCCCGGCCCGGTCGGAAGGTAACCCGCAATCAGCTGATCTGTGATATCGTGTGGCGGCGTGCTATCGGTTTGTCGCGTAAACGGCGCTGCAACTCCACGGCTTCGATACAGCAGCAGATTTCGATAGCTGACGCCTGTATGAAATTTCCAGTGACTGTCGCCGCATTGATCACGTTGTAGAAGTTCGATTAAATCGCGGCCCATGTCCGATGGAAACTGCCCTGCCGTAAAGCTCTGCATTTTTTCGTCAGCGATCGTGACGAAATTGCAGCGGATGGCCCAGTCGCCGTCATGCAATTCAATCCCTTGTGCAGCGGCTTCCAGTGGAGCACGCCCAGTATGGAACTCCAGCGGGCTGTAGCCAAACAGACTCATTGTTCCCACATCACTGCCAGATGGCATGGAAGCTGGAACGTTGTCCGTTTCGCCGACACATCCAAGGGCCGCGACTTCGTCCATGCTGGGAATTCGCGCTGCCTGCAACGGAGTGAGTCCGTTGAGTCCAGGCTGTGGTTCGTCAGCGACACCATCGGGAATGACAAGAGCGAATTTCATACGATGATCAGAGATAAAAGAGGATTGGCAACGTAATGTGAAGTGGCTCTGGCGAGCGGTGTGGCGTCAGCCCACCGGTACGATGCGATTCGTC
>JANOZG010000174.1:0-8457 GCA_031429275.1 Planctomycetota bacterium | reverse complement strand
CCGCCCTCCTACCTCGACCCGCTCTAACTTTTTCTTCCGACTTTCTTGCACCTACCGTTATTGGATGTTCCGCCCTTCTTGCTGGATCCGTTCTTGCGTGAGCTGCCGCCTTTTTTGCTGGATCCGTTCTTGCATGATCCGCCCTTTTTGCTGGACCCGTTCTTACGTGAGCTGCCGCCTTTCTTGCTGGACCCGTTCTTGCATGATCCGCCCTTCTTGCTGGATCCGTTCTTCTTGCTGGATCCGTTCTTACGTGAGCAGCCACCATTCTTGCTTGATCAGTTTTTGCAAGATTTGCCCTTCTTGCTTGATCCGTTCTTACGTGAGCTGCCGCCCTTCTTGCTGGACCCGTTCTTGCTGGATCCGTTTTTGCATGATCCGCCGTTCTTGCTTGATCCATTCTTGCGTGAGCTACCGCCCTTTTTGCTTGATCCATTCTTGCGTGAGCTGCCGCCCTTATTTGATCCGTTTCGGCTGCTGCCGCCGTGAGATGAACCGTTGTCATCGCAGTCGTTGCCGTAGTCCATCCAGGACATCATGCCAGGCACGATACGGTCTTCGAGGCGTGTGATGCGGAATTTTGGAGCTGTGTTGTCGCTGTTGGACATACTTGGATTCTTTCAGGATTATGGCTTTGAGTTCGACTTGTGAGCTCGACGTGGCTTCACTTCTGAAAACGATTCAATTCAATTCACATGCCACAGCCACAAATTAATCCTGAATAAAGCTCTAACTCCATTCGTATTAATACTTTATAAACAAATCGAATTCCCGAAGGAAGATCCTGGACGATGTTTTTCTTCAACCTTGCGGTGTGCAAATGTTGACAGAAGTCAACAGTAGCTCAACGAACACGAACTCCCGTGGGATCCCGAGAGGCTTCTGTTTGCCCGACGTCAACAGGGACTCACAAACGCACGCTGTCGCTGGAGTCGCCGCTCACAGACTCACACGATGACTGTTCCGACCTTAAACAACTGCAACTGGCTAACACCAAATGTTGTGGTGATTGCAACGTCCGCCGCGTCACGACCTCGAGCCATCAAGACTCGGCCAATTCGAGGAATATTGTTTCGAGCATCAAACGAGTACCACTGGCCACCGAGAAACACTTCAAACCAAGCGCTGAAATCCATCGGACTGGGCTGTTCCGGAACGCCAATATCTCCCAGGTAACCCGTGCAATAGCGCGCCGGAATATTGAGACAACGACAGAGCGTGATTGCCAGGTGCATGTAATCTCGGCAGACTCCAACACGTTCGCGATAAGCCTCAAGGGCAGTACGAGTCGGTCGAGCTTGCTGATAATCGAACCGGATGTGCCTGTGGACAAAATCGCAAATCGCCTGCACTCGCGGCCATCCCGGCGGTGTCCCTTTGAACATGGTCCACGCCAGATTCTTCAGCTCGCTATCGACTTCGCAATATCGACTGGGAAGCAGAAACTGTAGCACGGCATCAGGAATGTCCTGCACAGCCGACTGCGGCGCATCCAAGACCTGAAGATCAGGCAACCCGCAGTCTTCGACAATTGCATGATTCCGGAACACAACCATGCCGGCAGGCACTACTGCACGTCCGCATCGATTCCCAAACCCGTCCATGAATCGCGACACAGCAACCTGCGGCTCGATCGTCAACCGCTCCGGACTACGCAAAGTCGCGTCGCGAGACGGATGGAGATATGTCATCAGCAAAACGGGAGTCGCTTCCGCGAACGTAAACGATATTTCGAAATCAACTTGCAGCAGCATTCACAAAACCAATGTGATCTCAGTGAGATCATAAAAAGACTGACCAATAGTGTTCACAAAGAAAACGCCATTTTTGAATCTATCGGCCGCCGAACATCGTAGAACCTTCTCGCAGAAAAGATAGAATATTTACTCCAGTTTCAGCTCGTTCATTCAACATCAGTTTGAGACATGTTGGCAAAAATAAATATGAAACGCTGATCGCTGTTGAGGGTGCAGTCTCCGATTTCGGTGACAGGCAATTGAAAATTGATTTTCGGGACGGCGAGGCTCCTGCCGAGCCGACGATCTGCGGATACACTTGGCTTCACAATCAAACACGACTGCACCCAACTCTTGACCCAAAGGAGCTTCCCGGCTCTTTGATTTGAGTCGATGAGGTTGTTCGCTTCCTGAAAGATGAACTCGCATCTTTTACCAAACGCACAATAGAAGTGACGCACAAGCAAGCCACCATGGTTAAAGAACCTTCGGCCATTGATAAACAAGTCGTGTTCAAAGCGGCGTGGACCCTGTGCTTGCCAGAAGTGGCAGGAATTTTTTTGCGAAAAATCCGTCGCATCTCAGATCACTTGATCATTGATTGGTGTCAGGCCACTGGCAAAGCTACAATGCCGCACGACGTCGGTTAAAACGTGGGTTGTTCATGAAAACACAGATTGAAGTCGGACATTTTCAATGGCAAAAAAGCACGGAGTACGGTTTGAACAGATCGTCAATTCTGTCAGACCACACGTTAAGGAATGCACGGTTCCGGACGTCATAGAACGCCAAAAACGCGGCGACGCATTTGTCTTGGTGGATGTGCGTGAGGATCGAGAATTCAGTGTCGGTCGAATTCCAGGAGCCATGCACATTGGCAAGGGTGTCATTGAACGCGACATTGAAGAGAAGATTCCAGATACCGCGACGCCAATTGTACTGTACTGCGGAGGTGGATATCGATCGGCTTTGGCGGCTTTGAATCTTCAGCAGATGGGTTATACCAATGTGATCTCAATGGACGGCGGATTTCGGGGCTGGAACGATGCGGGTCTAAAAGTCGATAGCTCGCCTGTCGCCTGATTTGATTTGGAGTGCATAACTCGGAGTGCATGGAAATGTATAAAACTTTTATTGGACGACTGCTGCCGTGTCGTGTTGGAACATGTTTCGCCGCGATGGCCCTTGTGCACATGATTGCTGGCTGCAGCGGGGACTCGGCTTCGCCACCGGCCGCAACTGACTCTGGCACATCGGCGGCATCGCCCACAACAACAGAGCAGTCCCAATCGGTTGCAGCAGCGTCATCTCCGCAATCAACAAGCAATGAATCGGCGGGGAAAACTGAGCCGAAATTCGAATTCAAGCCATTGACTCTCAGCGGAGTGGCGGATTCTTCGGCAGACGCCACAAACGCAGCCTCCAAACCTGATTCTGAAAAACAGATTCAAACGATTATTGCGAAGCTGCAGCCGTTGCAGGTTCTGCTTGGTCAATGGCGAGGCACCACAAGACGTGAATTCGAGAATTTCAAGGCTGTCGATAACCACGAATGGGTCTGGGATCTACGCACGAAAACCGACCAGCCCGCGCTAACAATCCAGTCGAATAAGAGTCCTTACATCAAGACGGCTCGCTTAACGTGGGATACGGCTCAGGAGAAATTCTCACTGACCGTCGTTGATCCTGATGGTGTCACGAAAGAGTGCCTGGGCGACTTCACTGATCCTGTGCATGAAATCGTGGGAAGCGATGACAAGCTGCATAAAGTCTTCCGACTGGAGTTCGATCAAATCGACAGCGGTGACAACAGTGAAGTCTGGCAGTTTGCATTCGCTCAGCAGGAGAATAACCGCTATCTGCTGGAAGTCGCCAAACGTCGCGGCAAGACGAACTTCGCAAGATTCGACACCGTTTCGACGCAACGCGAAGGAACTTCGTTTGCTGTCAGTGATACAGGATACGCAGAAAAGACATGCATCATCTCTGAAGGTCTCGGCACGATGGAAGTCACCTATAAAGGTCGTTCGTACTGGGTCTGTTGCACTGGCTGCAAAGCAGCCTTCGAAGAAGATCCCGCCACATGGATCGCTCGCGCGGCAAAGAAGGACGTGCCGAAGTAGCATTATCAGCTTCGCACGAAATCATCTTCATGCAACCTTCTTCCCACGTCCTCGCAATCGACATCGGTAACACGCGAGCCAAATTCGGCATCTTTCACTTCGATCAGGAAAAACCCGGCGAGGCTCACAGTATTGATTCAAGCAATATTGTCGCTCGGGTGCTGGATGAAACTACAAATCTGGCCATCGAACTCTCGAGTTGGTGCCAAACACATCAATTGACATCGCCTTTTCAGGCAGTCATCGCCGGCAGCGACCCGGAAACGCGAGACCAGCTAATCGCCGACTGGCCATTCAAAAAGTGCAAGCCGTTGGTTGTCTCTGGCTATCAGCAAATCCCGATCGATGTTGACGTTGATGTCCCGTCCAGAGTCGGCATCGATCGGCTGTTGAACGTCTTTGCTGCTGCTCAATTGGTTTCGAAAAGTCGCCCCATCATCGTCGTCGATTCCGGCACTGCGACGACCGTCGATTTGATGACCTCGAATAACACATTTCGCGGGGGCAGCATTCTGCCGGGACTACGATTGTCAGCACATGCCATGCATGACTATACCGCCCGTCTTCCAATGATCAACGTTGATCAGGAACCAGCAGATTTACCCAAAGTGCCGGGGCGAAATACCGAAGACGCAATGCGTGCGGGACTATTTATCGGGCAGTTAGGAGCTGTACGGGAACTCATTGAACGGCTTGCGACTGCTGCCGCAGATCGCTTCAGCGAAAAGTTTTCTCCATTGGTGATTGTCACCGGAGGAGGTGGACGTCAGCTAGTTGACCACCTGAATAACTCAACGTATATCGACAGCCTGGCACTGCATGGGCTCGCACTGCTTGCAATCAGAACTCATCAATAGGCTGCGGCTGTTGCCATTTGGTGACCCGTCACAATAAGCACAGGTGTATTCATTTGGCAATGGAACGTCCGGGACACGAAATCGTCGGGCAGCGTCGTGTCGGCGCGATGGCCTCTGCAGAACTCGTGGACATGTGGTGCCGAATTACATCGAGTGAAGGCTGGCCGATGAAATTTGGCTGTGGCGATCCACGACGAGCAGAACACACGTTGATATGATGCCGCATCATTCCTCCGCCGCGAATTCTTAATCCCGTTCACCGCATCTGAATCAATGGCCAAGCTTTACTTTTATTATTCTTCCATGAACGCTGGCAAGTCCACGACTCTGTTGCAGGCGGCTTACAACTACCAGGAACGCGGCATGAATCCGCTGCTGTTGACGCCGCGACTCAATACGCGGGATGGCGCTGGTCGTATCTCATCCAGAATTGGTCTGCATGCCGATGCAGTCACGTTCGACCAGACTGATTCGCTTTTTGAAATCGCGGCTGGCTACCATGCGGAACTGTCAATCGCCTGCGTGTTTGTGGATGAAGCTCAGTTCTTAAGTCGCAGGCAGGTATTCGAATTGGGCGAAATTGCAGATCGCATCGGCGTGCCCGTTCTGGCGTATGGACTACGAACCGATTTTCAGGGCAACCTGTTTGAAGGCAGTCAATACCTGCTGGCATGGGCAGATGTGTTGTCAGAAATCAAAACAGTTTGTCACTGTGGTCGAAAGGCGACTATGGTGTTGCGTGTGGATTCTGAAGGCAAACCACTACGATCGGGCGATCAGATCAAAGTCGGCGGCAATGAAAGCTACGTGTCCGTCTGCCGCCAGCACTTCAAAGCAGGCATGGCCGAGCGAGATTCACCGACATTGCCGTTTGCAGATGATTTGCCGTAGTCGATTCAGGCGTGTTGATCCGCGACGCTTTTGACAAAGCCGTACAGCAAATTCAAAGACGCTTGTGCGTCTTCGTCCGTCATACACATTGGCGGGCTGATGCGAATGACACAATTGGCAAGCGGCCCCAGCAGGTGAATTCCATCACCTCCAGGATTGCCGAGATACGATCGTTCCACAACAGCATTGGCGACCTGATTCGGAGTTAAGGAACCCAATGGTCCGCATTCAATTCCAAAAACCATGCCTTCGCCTCGAACTTTGACAATAACACCGGACTCCTTCAACTTCCGCAGACCCGTCAAAAAGAGCTCGCTCAAATGCCGCGTGCGTTCGAGAATATTCGTATTTTCGAATTCATCCAGAGTCGCAATGACAGCGGCTGAGGAAATCGTATTTGCACTCCACGTATCCGACGTCGCACCATAGCCCATTGGCTCGCAGACATCGCGCCGACCAACGGCCGCGCTGACTGGAACGCCGTTCCCAAGCCCCTTGCCAAGACACACAAAATCTGGCTCGATGCCGTACGATTCAAAAGCGTACATGTGGCCAGTACGACCAAAATTGGACTGCACTTCGTCCAGAATAAACAGGATGTCATGTTCGCGACAAAAATTCTGCAGCAGCTGCAGATAAGCTTTCGGTGGATGAAAACTGCCGCCTCCGCCAAGGTACGGTTCTGTGATCAGGCAACCGATGGCACCGTTGCTGGCAGTCCAGAGGCGTTCCAGTTCAGCTCGGTAGACAGCAGAATCAAACGCCTTTTCTGGCTTATCAATGTCGGAGCATTCTTCTCGCGGAAATGAAATGAAGTGGACTCGCGGATCTCGATCGGGATCCGCTTCCGAACCAGTCACTGCGCCGCTGAGCCCCTTTTTACCATGAAATCCAAAACGCGTGGCCAGAATCTGATCGCGTTTGGGATCACATTTCATGCAGGCCCAGAGCGCTTTCTGAACAGCTTCAGATCCGGATGCAGCCCAGATCACGGTATTCAATCGATTGCCGCCGGGACTGGCATTCAGATTGGCAATCAGACGCCGACTGGCAATGGCTTCAAGTTCGGTGATGGCGTTATAGGCCGTCAACGAAACTCCCTGGAAGAATCCGTCTTCTGTTGAGGACATCACGGATGGATTCCAGCCCAGATAGGTTGTGAATCGATTCATCCAGCGCTTTGGATTATGTCCAAGATTTGCTACCAGCACGCCTGATGTGAAGTCATACAGCCTGCGACCTTCCGGAGTCCAGTGAAACACACCCGCTGATTTTGCAAGGACTGCCTGACTGGGAGTAAACGTTCGCAGAGAATGCGGTTCCGTATCGGCAATGATGTCCCGCACAGCGTTTGATCGAACTTCCTGATCAAAATGGATGGCAAATTGGGGGCGTTGTTGCATGGGGATATTTTGAAAAAAGCGGCGGGATTTTAATGGAGGCTGAGAGTGTATCAGACACGTGAAGTTCGTCAAAAGTAACGGAGAGCATTCGGCTTTTGCCTGTTTCACCACAAAACTGTTCAAATCTGCGATGTTTGTCAGATACGACAGCAATGTTCTCAGAGACATTGAATACAACCAGCCAAAATTAGTCGTCAATAGGATTTAATTTCCATCCACTGATCAAACTTGTAAATCCTTTGGCTGGCTCTGGCATCGACTCACCAATCATTCCAAGCGACCACCGCGCGCTATCGGGAAGTCCTCCCTCGGTAGAATCGAGTTGATACGCTTCAACGAGTCCCGAAGCCGCTGATTTCGACCGCAGAATACCAAGCGCAATTGCAGACATACGTCGGATTGGATATTGCTCCGGCATCATGCCGGTGCGATCAGCAAGACGCTCAAGGAAGGATTTCGTGAGTTCAGGCACTGCTTCATTCTCGCGCATCAATCCAATTGCCCACATGGCCGCCGATCGTTTTGCTTCACCGCCGGGTTCAGATTTCTTGAAGTTGGGTTCCAGGAATGGCTGCAGATCTTTAAGTCTCATCAAGCCTGCGTATTGGATCAGGTAAGCTGATTGGTGGCCTATATTCGCACCTGCTGGAGCCGTCGCGGGAGCCTTAAACATTCCATCATTTCGCATAAGGTATTGTCTGACTGCTGGCTCCACTGCGGCATCCGGAAATAGATGCAGCAGCCATGCGGCGGTGACCAGCACTTCACTGCGAGGATGTTCGAGAAGTGGAATGCAGCGATTTGAAAAATCTGTTCCGTGAAGTTGCCCCAGCACCACTAACGACTGCTCAATTCCCTGCCAGTTTTCAGGATCTGCGGCGATGCGATCACTTGCCATCGCTACGATGGGATCGCGAAGAGTCGGCTGTTCCTGCGCCACCAGCACCGACATTTCTCGCGCGACATTGCGGACTTCCAGATGTCGGTCGCTCAGTTGGTCATGCAACCATGTCGCGCGTTCCGGTGTGGGAAATTTCCGCATCAAACGAGCCGCCGTCATTCGCACGACTGCATCTCGGTGACCGCGCCCGGAGTCAAGTAAAGGAACTAATCCATCGGGGTTCAGTCGAAACATCGCTTGCCATGCAGCAGAAGCCACACCATCAGATTTATCTTCGCACAGCGTAAGCAGTTTTGCCAGTGATTCTAAATGCTCACTCGAGAGAAGCTGAACCGCAAGGAATCGCTCCAAAACATTGCCTGCCGTGTATTTTGCAGATTCCTCAAACGCTGCTGCAGGAGTGATGGAAGCCAGAGCTCTGGCGGCAGCAAAGCGTTTTTCAAAAAGCAACTGCCGATTATTGAGCACATTTCGCAGCGGCTCGGATGCCTGAGAATCATTCAGGGCCGCGAGACCTTCACAGGCCAACGATACAGCAACGGCGGT
>JANOZG010000173.1:0-2158 GCA_031429275.1 Planctomycetota bacterium | reverse complement strand
ATTTGAGATTTGAGACTTGAAAACTGAAAACTGAAAACTGAAAACTGAAAACTGAAAACTGAAAACTGAAAACTGAAAACTGAAAACTGAAAACTGAAAGCCAATGTCCAGCGTTGCCACACTTCGACAATCCATCACACGTCACATTGAGCGTGAAGACGAGCCTCGCCAAAAACCGCTCGACTTTCGCCTCATCGCGCGGCTGATGGAAGCCACTCGGGCTTATCGGAAGAAACGTTTCTGGCTGCTCGTGGTGGTTGTCATCCGAGCGTTTCAGTTACCAGGTCTTACATGGTTCCTTGCCGCTGTCATTCGCGGCCCGATTGCGAATAAGGATTCAACCGGTGTCATTTATGGAGCCATCGGTTTCGCGTTGCTGGCGATTTCCACGCAATTCGTGATGCACTATCGACAGCGACTGGCTCTGGAACTTGGGGAATCAGTCGTCACCGATTTGCGAAACCAACTGTTTCGTCACATGCAGCAAATGCCGATGCGGTGGTTCCATACGAATCGCGTTGGTCGAGTCATCAGTCGCATGACTTCGGACATTGAAGATATTCGCATCGGCGTTCAGGAAGTTTTCTATGTGACGCTCGTGCAGTTTATTCAAATGGCAATCGCCGCAGCGGCGATGATCTGGTATGACTGGTCGCTCTTCCTGATCGTACTGGGCCTTGCACCTGTCATCTGGGCGATTAATCGACACTTTCATCGCCGATTGAGCACCGCATTGCGTAACATGCGGGAATCTTTCAGCCGCGTCACAGCGACGCTTGTCGAATCGGTCGTTGGTATTCGCGTCACACAGGGCTTTGTTCGTCAAACGGAAAATGCTCGCATCTTTCAGGAACTGTCGCTGGATCACTCTCGTTACAACAGCAAAGTCCTGAAGACGCACGGTAAATTCCTGCCGCTGCTGGAACTGAATAGCCAGATCTTCATGGCCGTCCTGCTGCTCGTGGGAGGTTATCGAGTCCTCACGCCGGGGCATTCAACTCAGATTGGTGACCTGGTTGGTTTCTTCTTCATGGCGAATCTGTTTTTCTCACCGATCTCGATTCTTGGCAATCAATACAACCAGGCCATGACCGCCATGGCTGGCGCAGAGCGGCTGTATCGATTGCTGGATACAGAACCAGAATGGGTCGATCCACCGAATGCGCTGAAGCTTCACAACGTTCGTGGTCAGGTGGAATTCAGAAACGTCACGTTCGGCTATGACGTGAATCGTCCTGTGCTGCATGATATTTCATTCACAGCGAATCCCGGCGAAGTGATTGCTCTGGTTGGTCATACTGGCAGCGGCAAGTCTTCGATCATCAATCTAGTATGCAGATTTTATCTTGCGAATTCTGGCCAGATTCTTATCGATGATCATGACATTCAGGTAATCACGGGTGAATCACTGCATCGCCGAATGGGAATCGTACAGCAGCAGAATTTTTTGTTCTGCGACACAGTGGCGGAAAACATTCGATTCGCGAAACCCGAAGCTTCCGACACAGACATCATCGACGTATTGCGCAGGCTGGATTGTCTTGACTTACTGACAGCTCTGCCTGATGGACTTTTAACGCGCGTCGGTGAAGGCCGAGCTTCTGTAAGTTCCGGCCAACGACAACTCATCTGTTTCGCCCGCGCGATGTTGGCAGATCCAGCGATCCTGGTTCTTGACGAAGCGACCAGCAGCATCGACAGCGCCACGGAGTCTCGGCTGCAACATGCGCTGGATGTGCTGCTGAACGGTCGCACGGCGTTTGTGGTCGCTCATCGCCTGAGCACAATCCGCCACGCAAATCAGGTCTTCGTGCTTGACCACGGCAAGATCGTCGAACGCGGAACACACGACGAACTGATCCACCAGAATGGTATCTACGCTGGCTTGTACCAACGCTTCTCGCAGCATTGAGTGCTCGAATTGCTTCTAGCGCCTTCGTTTGGGGGGCAAACGCTGCCGCCTCGGCCAACAGGACGTCCAGCGGTTGGAATCGTCTTTGAGATCAACAGTCGTCCCGTTCGAGGGGAATTGATGGACGCGAGACAGGAAAATGTCTCAATACGGCAAACCGGTTGTGGCCATCGGTGACAGCTTACGATAGGCTGTCAAGATGCTCGGTCCGATTCAGTTTTTGCTCAGCGAAATCGCCATGAAATG
>JANOZG010000172.1:0-3563 GCA_031429275.1 Planctomycetota bacterium | reverse complement strand
AACCATGATTTGTCACCTGACATTAAGGCAGCGAGTTAACGTTTTTCTCGCGCCAGGCGCAAATGTCGTGCCAAAAAACGACTTTCTGAAATCTATTTCCAAAGTGAGTGCCATTGGGCGTTAGCCACGGGTGTTGATCTTGTGAGCTGCCAAACACTGGCTACGGATTAATAACTGAGAGAGGCGGGGAGAGCACCGCGGCTAATGGCTTGGGCACAAATAAAAGTTTTATCAGGCAAGAAAATTAGAAGTAAGAAGATGAGTCGCAATGGTTTGGTTTAATTTTCTTACCCGTAATCTTCTTGCCATAAATTGCGATTCCAGTTGTCCAAGATCCCGCGTCTGAGGCACAGGAAAAATGTTTGATGGTTGGTTGCATCAACTGTTTAACTCTGGCAGTTGTTGTTAAGCCAATCGTGGCGCCTTGCGGCTCACTTAACGATCAATACACATGAAGTATCCATGACACAAAAGATTTTATCATGACCATCGACCCAGACATTCCATTCAGCGACCAGCAGCGGTCGGAAAATGCGACGGAACCTGAGGACATTTCCTCTGAGTTCAATGAACCTGCATCGTTCCCGATTGTCGGCATTGGCGCTTCGGCTGGCGGGCTGGAGGCATTCACACAATTACTCAAATCGTTGCCGTGTGATACGGGTATGGCCTTCGTCTTGGTGCAGCACCTGGCACCGACGCACGCCAGCGCTTTGGCAGAGATTCTGTCGCGGGCGACAAAAATGCCCGTCACGGAAGTGCAGGACGAGCCGACCGTCGAGCCGAATCATGTCTACGTAATCCCGCCCGCCCGGAGCATGGTCATTGCGGGTGACACTTTGCAACTGCTCCCGCGCGAAGGTACGGGGATACATCGTCCGATCGATCAGTTCTTTCGTTCGCTGGCCGCAGAATGGCGGCACAGAACGATCGGCGTTGTTCTGTCAGGCACTGCGACTGATGGCACGCTGGGGCTGGAAGCCATCAAGGCCGAAGGTGGCATTACCTTCGCACAGGACGCGACGGCACAGCACGCGGGAATGCCGCACAGCGCGATTGCCTCAGGATGCGTGGACTTTGTACTGCCTCCGAATGAGATTGCCCGCGAGATAGTTCGCATCGGTCATCATCCGTACGTTGTGCCGACCGCCAGAGCTCGCGCGAAGGATGATCTGCCGCACTTCGCCGAGATCGTGCAGTTGCTTCACACGTCCACGGCCGTCGATTTCACGCATTACAAATTCAACACGCTGAATCGCCGTATTACGCGCCGCATGGTACTGCAGAAACTGGACGATCTGGGCCAGTACGTCGAATTTCTGCGAAAGACTCCGGCCGAGGTTGAAGCACTGTACCAGGACATTCTGATCAGTGTCACAAGTTTCTTCCGCGACCCGGAGTCATTCGAAGCTCTTAAGAGGGACGTGTTCCCACGACTGCTGAAAGGGCGAACCCGCCACGATCCTGTACGGATCTGGACCCTCGGCTGTTCAACAGGACAGGAAGCGTATTCACTGGCAATGGCCTACATGGAGGCCGCCGACGAAGTGGGAAGTCAGGCTCCGCTGCAGGTCTTTGCTACGGATCTGAACACAGTCAACATTGAACGGGCTCGCGCGGGAGTCTATTCGAAGGACATCGATCAGGACGTCTCAGCCGAGCGTTTGCGGAGGTTCTTTACGGAGGGCGATTTCGGATACCGGGTCACGAAAACAATCCGTGACGTCTGCATCTTTTCCCGACACAACGTCCTGGCGGATCCGCCTTTCTCGCGGATCGATCTGATCAGTTGCCGCAACCTGCTCATTTACCTTGAACCAATGTTGCAGCAAAAGATTGTGCCATTGCTGCATTATGCACTGAAGCCCGCCGGCTGCCTCTGGCTGGGCGGCTCGGAAACGATCGGCGGCTACGGCAATCTGTTCGAGACGGAGGATGCAAAGCACAAGATTTACACCAGGAAGCCAGCCTCCAGCGCGGATCGGGGCCACTTCGCGCTTCAGCACAACGGAGCGCCTCGCGCCCCGTTTGTCCCGTTTTCATCCCGGACTGTCGATGCCACAGGTGAGCTGCACAAAGAGGCAGATCGCATTCTCTTGACCAAGTTCGCTCCGCCTGGCGTTGTTGTTACGGCCGACCTGGAGATCCTGCAATACCGCGGTGATACTGGCCCGTTTCTGGCACCCGCCCCCGGTAAAGCCAGTTTCAGTCTGTTGAAAATGCTTCGGGACGGACTGCTCGTCGGCGTCCGTGCTGCCATCCTTCGGGCTGGCAAAGAAGAATCGCCGGTGCGTGATGAGGGCTTGCGAGTCAAGACTGCCGACGGATACGTTGATGTGACAATCGAAGTCATTCCACTCAGAAAAGGTGAGGACAGGAACGGCGGGTATTTGATCCTGTTTGAACAACCGTCGCTTGCGAGCCGGGCGGCGTCAGCCCCCGGTTACGACGAGCATGGTCCAAATACTGTCCGGGAGCTAACGCTACCCGGCTCGCCCGAAATGCGTTTGATTGATGCTGATACAGTGCGACTTGAGCAGGAACTTCTGGACACGCGTGACTACCTGCAATCGTTGATTGAAGAACAGGAAGCAGCGAACGAGGAACTGCAGTCAGCGAACGAAGAGGTCCAGTCGGCCAACGAAGAACTGCAAAGTACCAACGAAGAACTGGAGACCTCAAAGGAAGAAATTCAGTCGAGCAACGAGGAACTGGCCACTGTCAATGATGAACTGAACACTCGTAATGCTGAACTGAATCGGCTGAATAATGATCTGGTGAACCTGGTTGCGAGCATCCAGTCAGCCGTCGTGATACTCGGGCCCGACCTGCGAGTCCGGCGATTTACACCGTCGGCAGAGACTTTGCTGAACCTGATTCCAACCGACGTGGGTCGTCCGCTGGCCGATATCAAATTCAACCTCGATGGCCTCCCCGATCTCGCAAAACTTCTGACAGCCGTGCTTGACACGGCCGGTACAAGCGAATGCGAGGTTCGCGATAAACAGGGACGCTGGTACTCGCTGCGACTTCGCCCGTACAGAACCGTGGAGAATCAGATTGAAGGCGTCGTCGTGTCACTCGACGATGTAGACGTAATGAAGCGCGCTCACGAGTACACCCATAGTATCGTGTCCACGGTACGTGAGCCGCTGCTCGTGCTGGATCAGGATCTGCGCGTTCAATCGGCCAGCCGCTCGTTCTACGAGACGTTTCAGGTCGTGCCGGAGGACACAATCAATCGGCCTTTGTTTGAATTGGGCGACGGACAATGGGATATCCCCGATCTGCGCCGCATGCTTGTTGAAGTACTGCCCCTGGAGAATGATGTCACGGACTTCGAGATGGAATACGAGTTTGAAACAATCGGGCGGAAATCGATGCGGCTGAATGCCCGGAGGCTAATTCAGGCGACCGATCAGGCTCCTCTGATCCTTCTCGCAATTGAGGACATTGAGGAACGCAAACTAGCGGGTGCGGCCATCCTGGCACAACATGAACGGCTGACGGTCCTTTCAGAAGCGGCGACGGCATTGCTGTTTGCGAATGATCCTGACGCAATG
>JANOZG010000171.1:0-1712 GCA_031429275.1 Planctomycetota bacterium | reverse complement strand
AAAGGCGATCAACGAAGGCTGGATCATCGGACCACGGATCTACACCGCCGGCAAGTCCATCGCTACCACCGGCGGGCATGCTGATCCCACCAACGGTCTCAAAGGCGACTATCGGCGTGATGCCGGACCGTTGGAAGGCGTCATCAACGGGCCGGATGACGCGCGCAAGGCCGTCCGCCAGCGATACAAGGACGGTGCCGATCTGATCAAGCTGACCGCGACCGGCGGCGTGCTGAGTCTCGCTGCGAGCGGACAGAATCCTCAGTTCACCGACGAAGAACTCAAAGCCATCATTGAAACGGCCAAAGATTATAACATGGTCGTGACCGTTCACGCTCATGGAGCCGAAGGGATGAAGCGGGCGGTCCTGGCCGGAGTGAATTCCGTCGAACACGGAACTTACATGACCGAAGAAATCATGGAGCTGATGAAAGAACGCGGCACGTACTTTGTTCCGACAAACATGGCCGGTGAATGGGTAGCGAAAAAGGCCGAGGAGCCCGGCTATTTTCCCGAGATCGTGCGTCCCAAAGCCGCTGCCATCGGACCAGCCATTCGTGAAACGTTTTCAAAAGCCTACAATGCAGGGGTGAAAATCGCTTTCGGTACAGACAGCGGCGTGTCGCCTCACGGCGAGAACGCGCATGAGTTCGAACTCATGGTCGAAGGCGGAATGCCTCCGATGAAAGCCATTCAGTCGGCGACTCTGGAAGGCGCTCGACTGCTGCGAGTGGAAGACAAACTTGGAACCGTCGAAGCGAACAAACTGGCGGATCTGGTTGCTGTTCAGGGTAATCCGCTGGACGACATCAGCGTCATGCGCAATGTCGTGTTTGTGATGAAGGATGGCGAAATTTACAAAGAGCCGTGACACAGATGTTGGACGATCACCAGGCAACCTGTCGGAGCCATTCACACCTGATCGCTGCCATCGCCGCGACATGTTGCATGGTCCTGCATATAGCAGTCTCGGCGGCGGAGAAAACGGTCGTGATCGAGTCCTGCAATCTGTTTGACTCCGAAGCCGGGACGATGCTGCCGGAGCAGACGATTGTGATTCAAGGATCGCAGATCATCTGTGTGACAGGGAAGGACAGAGTTCCGGAAGTGCCCGCCGATGCAACAAGAATCGACGGGCGCGGGAAGTTCGCGCTGCCCGGTTTGATCGATGCTCATGTGCATGTCGTGCATGTCCTCGACTTTGCGCATGTCACGGGCGATGAAGTTCTGCCGCTTTACCTTGCGGCTGGTGTCACATCGATACGCAGTACCGGCGACGAAGTCGTGGCGGCCACACTGGTCGCGCGCTTTGCCGCAGCACATCCGGAATTCTGCCCGCGTGTATTCACGTGCAGTCCGCTGCTCGATGCGGATCCTCCCATTCATCGCGATGTCAGTCGTGCCGTGACTGATCCGATCAAAGTGCCGGAGCTGTTTGACGACCTTGAGCGGTGGGACATCACGACGGTGAAAATCTACGCCGGTACCGCGCGACCCGTCGGTCGAGCAATTATTGAAGAGAGCCATCGTCGAGGACTGTTTGTGACGGCGCATCTTGGCAATTACTCAGCCCAGGATGCCGTGGCCGATGGCATCGATGGTCTGGAACATATCTGGTCGGTGTTCAACTATGTGATTCCGCCTGAAGTGACCAGCCAGCCTGGCCATCGCGGGCAACTGGATCTCAACAACCCGCTCTGCGAATCTCTGGT
>JANOZG010000170.1:0-7486 GCA_031429275.1 Planctomycetota bacterium | reverse complement strand
AGGTGGCTGCCGTGCTTCAGGCCGAGGTCCGAGCCACCGGCGAGCACCAGCGGAAGATTGGCGTTGCCGTGGCTGTGGCCATAGGACATGCCGCTGCCGAAAAGCGCCATGGTCGAGCCCAGCAGCGGCTGGCCGTTGAGATCTTTCGTCTCAGCAAGCCGAGTGAGAAAGTAACTGAATTGCTCAATGGCGAAGGTGTCGTAGTTGGTGAGTTTCTCCATGTACCCCGGATCACCGCCGTGATGGCTGAGCTGATGCCTCGATTCGGTGATGCCGATTTCCGGAATGGAAAAGGCATCTCCTTCGCCTCCGAGGCTGAAGGTGGCGACGCGTGTCACATCCGTCTGGAAGGCGAGCACGATCAGGTCATAGACGGTACGAAAGTAGTCGCCCGCCATGATGGCCGCGATGTCGCGATTGGTGCGTCGGCGATCAGCATCCGAGATCGCGGGAAGTGGCGTATCGAGCCATGCATCGGCTCGCCGAGTACGGATTTCGGCCTCACGCACGGACGTGAGGTATTGGTCGAGCCGTCCCTTGTCGGCCGATCCCATCGCCAGTTCAAGCCGCCGTACTTCCGCAAGGTTGGCGTCCAGAACGCTCCCCTTATGACGCAAGGCCCTTCGCTGGGCCGTTTTACCGCCCTTCGGTTCCTCAAACAGCGACGCAAAGATCTCGCTGCAGCGACGCATCGCAGGGAGCCGGACCCCGTCGGCCGTCCAGCCAAGAGAATCTCCCGTGAGAGCGACCTCCATCGACGGGTAGCGCGTGTGCTTCGCGGTGATCTCAGCCATCTTCTGATCTACGGAGATCGTGTTTCGATCAGAAGGACCCAGCTTGCCACCAGTCAACCAGATCGAGATGCAATTGTGGTGGTGGCTGAGAGCACCAGGATGATGCAAACCGCTGATGGGAGTGATGACCTCTCGATGTTTTTCCAAAGGTTTGAGCGACCGGGAAAACTGATAGTCCCTGCCCGGCGTCGTGATCTGATAGTTGAGCGAATGGACGCCGTTCGCAAGATAGATGAACGCGCTCCGTCGCGGCGTGGCCGTTTGTTGCTCCGCCGCCCGCAATGGGACCATGCATTCGAGAAACGGAAGCGCGATGCAACTGCCCAAAGCACGCAACGCGTGACGACGGTTGATAAGCCAGGACTGGGATAAATAGTTCATCGTGGGCTTCCTTATTGTGAATATGCGGAAGGAATGGGTAATGATTAATGGAAATTGGAGATTGCAAAATTGTGGGGTTGTTGAGTGCTTTAACGTTTATCTTTATTGGAGTTTGATAGGTTGGATTTAGCTGTCACGAGAGACTTGGCAATGATCTTGCAGAGTTGGTCACACTCATCCTGTAGCAGTTCGAGGCGTTGTTCTGGGATTAATCCTGACATGAAAATCAAACGGATCCAAACAGTACTTTCGCGAAGTTCTTTCAGGACAATTGCCAGTTTGTGAACAAAATCTCTCTTACTCTCTGCGGCGCAGGCTTCAGCATAATTGGGCGCTGGCGATGTTCCTGACCGCACGAGTTGTCCAGCAATGTGTCGACCAAGCCGAGTATCCGGCAATGCATCGATTGCCTTGCCAACTCGAACAGCAAATTCCAGCAGCCGTTCTTCAATATCCGCGCCTTTCCTCGCTGATTCCCTCCCTTCATTTTGCATTCTCAAATCTCCATTACTCATTAACGATTTCCCCTATCGCTTCCTCATCAACCCCGAAAGCGCCACCGCTCGCACGATCTCTCTCACACCAAATTCTTTTTGCTTTACTTCTTCAACAATCGACTGAATGTCTGCCTGATCATCCACCGTGAGCACGCGGCGAAGAGCGTAGGTGCAAAGATGTTCGATAAAGGCTCGCGCGATCTGGTCGCGGTCTTCCAGCAGCAACCGTTTGAATTGGACCGAATCGGTGAATGGACGGCCGTCGGGCATGACGCCCGAGGCATCCACCAGCGGATCTTCCCCAACGCCTGTGGGAACCATCTCACGTTGGCGCCACTGACCGATGGCATCGTATTGATCAAATGCCAGTCCCAGAGGATCGATGTTGCGATGACACGCCGCACAACTCGCGTTGCTGGCGTGCGTTTCAATTCTTTGGCGGATGGTGATCTTGGTGCCTTGGGGAGGTATGGGTTCGATCGGATCCACATTGGCCGGAGGAGGTGGCGGAGTCCTGTTGAAGATCGCTTCACTGACCCAGACGCCCCGATGAACAGGACGGTGGCGCGTTCCGTCTGAGGTCAGACCAAGCACCGCGCCCATCGTCAGTAGACCGCCCCGATGGTCCTCGGGCTTGAACGAGACACGTTCGAATCCGCCCGCCTTGGGTTCCGGGAGTCCGTAGAATTCGCACAGCCGAGCGTTGGCCATTGTCCAGCCAGAATCAATGAAGCCATCGACGGGCAGGTTTTGGGCGAACATCTCACGGAAATACTCAACGACTTCTGCACGCAGACTCGTTTCCAGCCACGCATCGTATTTCGGGTACAGCTTCTTGTCTGGCGGAAACATGCCGACGCGGTTCAGTTGAAGCCACTGCCGCGAGAAGTCGTCGATGAAGCGGTTGATGCGGGCATCCGTCAACATCCGGTCCACTTCATTCTCAAGGCCCCTTTTATTCAGTATTCCACGCCTGGCAGCGGTGAAGAGGGCGTCGTCGGGCATCGAACTCCAGAGAAAATACGCAAGCCGCGAGGCAAGTTCCTGCTCGTTGAGATGTTCGCGAGCGACTGGATCCCCCTCGACGAGAAAGATGAAATTTCGCGAGGTCAGCACTCCCTGCATCGCGATCCGGTACGCACCAGCCATCGTTTCGCCCGCCTCTCGTTCTTCGTGGAAGGGCTGCAGGTAGCTCTCCAGTTCATCCATCGTCACCGGTCGCCGCCAGGCGCGTTCGGCGAAGCGCTGCAGATGCTGCGCAACCACTTCGGGTGTCGCATCATCGGGGGGCATCAGATTGTTACGGCGTGACGTTTCAGCGTCCGTTACGAGCGGGCCTTCCCATTCGATCCAATCGA
Source organism: Planctomycetota bacterium (assembly GCA_031429275.1). GTDB lineage: Bacteria > Planctomycetota > Planctomycetia > Planctomycetales > Planctomycetaceae > SXXK01. The sequence continues at coordinate 4,456 of JANOZG010000170.1, read as the reverse complement.
GAATCACCGTGGAGAAGAGACCGTTCCCCTTGTCATCAAACATCTGCGGAGCGTTCGGACTCAGCAGCAGTGTCTCGCTGCTGTGGGTGAAGATATAGGACGAACTTGCGAGTGCGTTGCGGAAAGCGGCGCCGCCTCTTCTATCCACACCGTCGGTGGCCACCACGCAAGAATCCAGAGTTGCTGGCATCTCGAGAAACACTTCAAACTCATAAACCTGCGGACTGTCCTCCGGCGCCGTGATGTCGAACTCGATCAGCCCCGCGACGGTCTCCTCACTCGTCTCCTTGCCGATGCTCAGATGCGCCGCCTGACCGCCGGGCGGACGAATTCCGCTGGCCTGAATGCGGAGTCTGTAAAGCCCGCTGTGTTCCGGACCCGTCTTTCCAAACCAGTGCGAAGAAAGAGCATTCTGAACTCGACCAGGAAAGAGCAGATAACGCAGCGGCCGCTTGATGCCGAAGCGGTCCAGTGCTTCCTGTTGAGACTTCCCGCCGCCGTAACGCAACTCCGCCGCCGTCTTGCGGACTTTGCGAGCCTCGCTGGACACTTCGGGAAAAGCGCGGTCGAGTACAAGCCCCGCCGCGCGGTAGTAGCGATCGATATGCGACGGCGAAAGCGACAATTCCGATCCGATGCGTTCAAAACCGTGCCACAGCGTATCTTCATTCAGTTCTCCCGGCTTGGTCGGATCATAGCGCACGCCGAGCAGATCATAGACCGTGTTTTGATACTCCTTCCGACTCAGACGATAATGCGTCACCGCCGGTCGCGCCGCCATCCGAACGGCTCTGCCTTCCTTAAGACGTGCGTCGAGATTGGTCACAAACGCTGCGATCTCATCCTGCGTCGGCTTCGGTTCATCCTTTGGTGGCATCTGACCGGAATTGATTCGATCAAGGACCTCCGCCCAGTGATGCGCATCCGCTCCCGACTTGAAATCGCGAGACAAATTGTCGATCCGCACATCTCCCTCGCTCTTCGCAGGGCCGTGACAGCGAATGCAATGCTTCTCCAGAAAGGCATCCAGCGGTTCCGCTCCGCGCACAATACCGGCAACTCCAAAAATGGCCCCGAGCAGGATGAGAGGAAAACAGCGTAACGACATAGTAACTGTCCCGAAACAATATGCGGGGTTTCAAAATGCAAGATGGAATTCCAGTCTGGAATTATTCACCACTCTTCGTACGGACTGGAAGTCCATCTTACAGCGAATGACAGAGTCTTTCACATGAATTTGGGAAAGTCGCGAAGCAACTCCGCGACAATTCAGTGCAGCGTTGCAGAACTTTTCGAATAGGCCAAATGCCTGGCGTTGCCTTTGAATACCTTCTTTGGCGAACGCGTAAATTACCGGTTTGGCAGCAAGCCTTACTGCCCGGAATGCAACTGAATCGTCGCAAGTCGAACGTCTTCAAGGGTACCAACAGTCACAAACGTGCGAAACGAATAGTCGGCGGCGGCAATACCACTCGTTTCGCGAATTCGGAAGACACAGTTCCATTTGACGACTTGCTGAGGTCCAAAGTTCCAACGGCCGTAGCCTGCATTCTCAAATCCTCTCGATGGCTGGTCGGGCGAATAGATCCCCATCGCGAAATCACCATTCTCCGTCGACAAAGCAACTGGGTATTTCTGTTCGCCCGGACCATCCGACAACGGCTCGAACTGGCCAGAAGCCGGGTTGAAGGTGACAAAGCGATTGAAAGCCGCCGGCATATAGCCAGTTAACGCTTCGAACTGAGCATACTTGTGCGACTCACCGATCGGCACGCCAAATGTGACGTCGTATTGAATCACATTGGGCAGATCGAGATACCCAATCGTGACTCTCTTTGTCAGCAGATGATTCGAGAGCTCAACTGTGTTCTTCGCCGGATGATTGTCTGACAATTCACCGGGCCGCAGCCAGAATGCCATCTGATTCGTGGTCTGGAGTTGGTTGTTCTGTGCAATGTAGTGGAGCAGCCGACTGGTTGATCGCTCACCGGCGCCATCATGCCGAGAGCCAGCTTCTGTTGGATTGAAGGTCTCACCCGTGAATGCTGAACCCGCGTCAAAATTAGACGCCGACTGCAACTGACGGCCATGGTCAGCGCTGTCGATGAACTCCTTGCCATTCCATGTGAGTGAATGGATTGCACCGGCAAGCCTTGCCGTGGTAGTGATCAAGATCTCAGAGTCTTTAAATGGCCCGCGAATGCTGCCGTTACCGTGCGGAAGTTGAGTCTGAGCCGCCACGATGGAACAAGACGTGATTAACGAAAACAGAAACAAAAGTCGCAGCATCTCAGGGATTCGATAATCTTACAGACAGTTGAAGAAAACAAATTCACGCTGTTTCATTGTAGCAAGAACGTTCGCGATTGGCTGCCGAGCAGCAGCGTAGCGGTCGCGTCAACACTCAGGCGCCAATCCGAAGGAATGTGATTATAGTGCTTTCCGGAAAGTCAGTACCGTACTCGCGGCGCCAGTAGATTGTGGTTCGAAGCGAAATTCCAAGTCGGAAACAAGCGAAACCGAACCGCTTAATCGACTTCCGTCGCTCCCTTCCAACGTCAGCAGATTGCTCAGAAATGTAAATTTTCCGGTCGATCTGGCCTGCTTGCCAGCTTTAACGCTGACGAGGACAAATGTATTGTCGGCATTCAACAGAATCGCAAATGCATCGGTCGCCGAACGACTCGATGACCATCTCCCATGAAGTGAACTCGCAGAAACGGCCTTAATCACAGGCACGTCCTGAGCTGCTGGTGAGTTCGGTTGCGTTGCCTTCGTCGGCGTCTGTGCTTGTGACTCAACAATTCTTGTGGCGCCGGCAGCTTCGGTGACCGACGAATTCTCCGAAGCGCCACCAGCAGCTTCTTCCAGATTCCACAACGATTCCGTATCTCGTGCCAGAATCGCAAGATTGTTGATCTGGTCTCTCAGCGTTTGGCCAGTGATGCCTGAGTTTTCCATCAAGCTAAACAGTTCAAGACGATTCCGCTCACGATTGAATGCGAAACTTGTGCGGCCAGATTTTTCATTCGTTTCCAACAGTTGCAACAGACGTGTCGCCGGAACTTTTTGCGAATCGCTGACTCGGCGCAACCCGAGCACGATCGTCACGTCCTGTTCATTCTCCGACAGCGTCACCAGAACGGGAAACTGCCACGAGGCCAGCTGCTTTTTTGTCGCAACAGCTCGATGACCGATCGTCGATGCTTCGAAATTAGATTCCTGCAGCGTTCGGATGAGATCATCTGTGGACATCAGCCGCCGTGCCCGATGGGTTCCTGACGACACTGGCCCGTTCTTTTCTTCGTCGTCGAGGCTATCGAATGCCGTAGTTGCGTCAACTGCAGAAAACAAGCTGTCTTCGTCCTGGAATGCAACAACGTTTGATGCAACAAGTTGCAGTCCCATGGCGAAGAACAGAATCGTAGATTTGCCGGAATTTGTCATCACACACCTCATCGTTCATTCGCTATGAAAGCTTCGATAGGCGTCGTAGCGGATTTCCAATGAGGATGTTACATGCGTTCTGGGCAAGGACTTCTATAACTGAAAACAGCCATGCCTCTGAGCATGCCAATGTCAGTAATAGAGTCCACCGAATATTCGGGCTCCGGCAAAAAACTGGAACGCCTTCATGCGGCAGAGAACTGGATGCGGCGAGTTTTCGCATGCACATCTCATTTGGCTATGAAATTGTCGATCGCATTGACGGCGTGAAACGCCGGATGCCAGACATGCGTCATGCGAGGCACACGACGGTCGGAAATCGACACCTAAGAATTGCTGGCCGATTAATCGGTTACCACCGAAGGAATTCCCCGGGCCACACGGACGCCATGGAGGACAACCGCCCGGTCCGCCGGCCACAGCAGGCGTCACCGCGATGCTTAATGATAGAATAAACACAGATAGAAATAAAAATCGAACCGCTTTCATGGTCTAGCCCTCTTGAAATAGCACCGGACAGATCGCTCAAGTTAAAGCCTCCATGGCCCCTGAACTCGCCAGATTACTTACTATACCAAAACAACCAGTCTGCGCAAACCATCGCATGGTCGACTGTAAAATGTGAAAATCAGCGTGCGAGAAGCGGCTGAATTGAAAAGACCGTTTGATCTGAGGCGATGGCAAATTCGACAGTGAAAAATGGGCTTGTGCTGGGCTGTTAAAAATCTGGGGTTGTGTGGGAAATGAGTTTATCCCGGTTTTGTTCGGCAGAGGTTGGTTTGAGGTCTCGTTTGCGAAGTGACTGAGAGCTTGGGGCGAGATGCTTTGAGCACCATTGCAGGACGTGCTTGATACCACATGTCTTCAGTGCCGTTGTGATGACATCGGCAGTCGGTGTGACCACCGATGCGGCCATCGCCAGCAACTGAGCTGTGAAGCCGCGAGTGTTATTGAGCCCGTCGAGACGCTTGCCCTTTCCGATGAGTGATTCAATCACTTCACTGCTGCC
>JANOZG010000169.1:0-3827 GCA_031429275.1 Planctomycetota bacterium | reverse complement strand
GCGATCTCGCGGAATCGAAATCGGCAGCTTCCCCGATTCTCCCTGAATCGTCTTTGAACTGGCTGCGTTTCGACGGTTTCGAGACTTCGTCAATGATGCGGCCGCGTTTGCCTCAGAGTCCGTCTGACCTGCCATTTCCGCCTCGCTCTGCGTGCTGGCCGACATCGTCGTTCGCCGCCCCAGATGCACATCCATTTCGGTATTGGATGCACAAAGCACAGTGTTCCGGCAGAAAGATTCCGAGGGAGAACGTTTGGTCGTCCATCTGTCCAACGGGATCAACACGACGAGCGACCACGATCTGCCGGAAACCGACGTCGCTTTGCGAGAAGAAGTTGTTCCCGTCGGCGGCATCAAGGTCCGCCTCCATAAGTTGATCCCGAAGCGGATTCATCTGCAACCCGAAGGAATCGAGCTGACGTCTGTACCGATCGAAAGCGGTCTTGAAGTTTCAATCCCGCCCCTGGCCGGGCATTCGATGGTTGTGGTGGAGTTCTGATGCTGCGGCCTTAGCTGTCCTGTGTTCGTCGGATCAGTTCCGCTGGCGGGCCGTTTCTGACGATCAATTCTTGTCGCAATTTCGGTGTTCGTCGGTGAACCACGGCAAGAAAAAATCGTTGAGCTGCGATACTTTCGGAGTAGCGTCAAAAGCGAGCTAACTTTCGAAGACGCGGCGTTGCAGTAGTGTGGCCTCTTTCAGCTGGTTGAATTCAGCACCGCTGGATGCCACGTCGGACATTATGCCCTCAAACATGCGGCTGACCAGTTCAAGTTCGGTTCAGGCGATGCGTTAAGTCAGAGTCGCATTCCAATTTGAAGGCGCAGTATCACATAGAAGTCTGTCGGGCAAAAAGAAGAGAGCTTGCAGAGTCGTCTCTACAGGAGCTGGTCACCTGTTTTGGAACAAATCACTGGTCATGACCGCAATGATTAGATCGGCCAGCGGATAATCACTGTCCTTCAGGCTCACAACGATTCGATCCACAGCGGAGCGATCGCGAGATTCGATGCGTCGTCCCAGTGCGTGGCTTAGAATTCGACTTGCGACGGTGCGTACAAAGAACTCTTCACGCTTGAGCAGCAATGTTCGAAGCTCAGCAGGGCCAGAGAATCGATCGCCTCCTGGCAGCACGCCGGAAGTATCAATCCTGTCCTTTCGCTTCGAATCATAAAACTCGCGCTTGCGACCGATGGGATCGAAGCCTTCCAGTGCAAAGCCGAGCGGATCAAACTTGCGATGGCATTGATTGCACGCCGCTGACTCTCGATGCTTCGCCAGCTGATCGCGAATCGACACTGCGCCGCGAATATCCGGATCCAGAGCAGGGACATCATCCGGTGGCGGAGGAACCGGAGTTCCGAGAAGCGTTTCCATCAGCCAGATCCCGCGAATAACGGGCGATGTCTCGATGCCATTGGCCGAAACTGTCAGTACGCTGGCATGACCCAGTAACCCGCCACGATCTTCGTTCCTGAATTGAACTCGATGAAACTTTGCAGCTTCATCCACCGGCACCTGATCGGCGACTCCATACAGCTTCGCGAGGTCGCGATTGACAAACGTGTAGTCGGCATTGAGGAACTCCAGAGTTGATGCGTTGCGATGGATCAAATCGCGCATGAACAGCCGAGTCTCCTGTTTCATCTCTGATTCCAGACCGCCCGCGTAGTATTCCCGCGATTCTTTTTCATCGGGAGGCATGCTGCCAAGTGCTCGCAGGTTCAGCCAACTGTCCAGAAAGTCGGCGATGAACGCGTCCGACGCGTCACTCTGCAACAAACGACCTGCTTCAGATTGCAGGACATCGCGATCCGACAGCTTCCCTTCATCGGCCAGCTTACGCAAAGAATCATCAGGCATGCTGGACGTCAGAAAATACGCGAGGCGTTCGGCGATTCCGTGGTTCGACAACTTCGCACTCGTCGACTCATCCGGAGGACTCAAGTACAGAAATGCGGGCGAGCACAGTGTGGCCTTCAAAGCATCTTTATAAGCTTCAATGGCCGATTGTCCGGTTGCAAGTCGACCTTGGTAAACGGTCAGCAGAGCTTTGGACTCCGCCTCGGTGGCGGGCCTTCGATAAGCTCGGGAAGCAAAACGAGCCAGCAGCTCTGGGACCCGGTTTGCTTCAAATGCACTGTCACCGAGCAGGACTAGCTCACTGGGCTTCGGCGACAAAACTTCAACAGGACCGATCACCTGAACCTCGTGAATGCGGATCTGCGGCAGATGTCCGAACTTGATCACAGCTTTGCGATGATCGACGATACCTTTCTGTTTTCGTTCGTCTTTCGGAAGTGTTTCGACCTCGTTTCGAAAGACTCGGCCGTAAGCACCACGGACATCATGCATCCCGTTCTCAAAAGTGAATCGAGGCGCGAAGCCTTTGTCGAGCCGAATTCTGAACGTGTACCACTCGAGATCGTTGTCCTTGATTGTCGCTTCAGCCAGAAGCGGCTGGATCGGCTGAGTGTGCACCATGTCGCCGATGGCCGTGTTGCCAGGTCGAATCCCCATGCGAAACGGCTCCTCCAGATCAATCAGGACCGTCTGCGTTGAGTATGGAGTGTCGCGATGAAGTGCCTGCGCCTGGACTCGGACGTCGTAGAGACCGTCGACGGGGACACCATTCGAAAATCCGGGAAGCGGTCCATAGGCTCCCTCCGGCTTGTCGTTCAGCGGGTGGTCATAGAGCACCAAGTATCGCAGATCGAATGCGTAGCGATGAGCGCCTTTTAATTCGCTCTGCTGTTCGAAGCCCTGATTGAAGACCCATTCCTGAGGCTTCGATGGGGACGGCTTTTCAGGCACAGCAGCAGGTGCTTCCGGGAGTGCTTTTTCAACGCAGCGATCGGCTGCGTCGAGATACTTTTCCAGCAAATAGCCCGAGGTGACCAGAACGTCACCGATATTGTCGAAATGGTTGGACAAGTTGTCTGCGGGAAACTCAATCGTGGGGTCAAACATCGTCATGTCGATCCCCAGCAGATCTCTGACGGTGTTGCGATACTCCCGACGCGTCAACCGTCTCAGCACGGTTTGGCCACCGGTGCTCGTCGAGCGTTCACGCATGTCGCTGAGCACTTTCGTCAGTTGAGCGATCGCCGCAAGTCGGTCTTTCGTGCCAGGCTGATCGGAGTCCTCTGGCGGCATTGTTTCGAGGGTGATCTGATCGATGATTTCCTGCAACTTCAGCTGCGTATCGAAATGATCGTTCTTCAAATCCAGCGTTTCGAATTCGCGTTCTCCGCTGGGGTCATCGACCGAGTGGCACGCCACACAGTACTTGTCGAGAAACGTTTTGGCATTCGTCAGCAACGGATCCTGCGCGCAGATATCACTGCGGCACGCCACGATAACCAACAGCAAGGACAACAGGCAGGTTGATCGCATCGAATTCATTGGACTATGCAAACCCTCTCAGCGTACCCGTGCTGGTTGCGAACTTATCCGTTTCAACACCGAACTGCTGCAACATCGATACAAACAAATTGGTTAACAGTGGTCGATCCTTCGACTTGCGGTCAAAGGCCAGTAAGCGACCGTGCCTGAAGCCACCGCCAGCGAGCAACAATGGCAGGTTCGTGTTGGTATGTGAATTGGCGTTCCCCATTCCGCTGCCAAACAACACCATCGTCTCTTCGAGCAGAGACTTGCCGCCCTCTTCCAACGACGATAGTTTCTCTATGAAACGCACAAACTGTTGAATCTGATAAGTCTCCAGCGTGATCAACGCTTCGATGCGATCCTCCAGTTGCCCATGATGGGACAGCGCGTGATAGTCCCCGTTGACGCCAAGATCTCTCGGATTGAAATCGCCGCCAAT
>JANOZG010000168.1:0-5578 GCA_031429275.1 Planctomycetota bacterium | reverse complement strand
GCCAATCGCAGCCAGCATTCGCTCAGCCACTGCGGACGAACCAGCAGCATGGCAATGATCTCCCGACGCAGTTGTGGCGCGCGAGTGGCCCAATCAGAAAGGACAGCATCAGCAACCTCAACGCGGCCATCTTTCCGCATGGCGGCAATGGCGGCCGACTGCAGTTCGGGAGCTGAACGGCTTGTCAACATTGAGGTCAACGAATCCAGATGAGGCTCACCCAGAAACGGTCCTTGAGCAAGCAAACGAATGGCCGCAATGCGAAGTGCCACGGGCGAATCTTCTGTTGCCGCGATACGAACGGCGTAATCCATCGCGGGCTTCCAAATCGATCGAACTGTTTCATCGCGTGGAGACAAATCCTGTTCCGATCGGCGACTCCATGCATCGACAAACATCGCCAGCTGATCGAATTTCTCGGCGGCTGCGGATTCTGGTGCAGGATGAACGGCAGCTTGCGACAATTCCTGCAGGACGCTCCGAAGCGTGGCATCGTCTCCCAGCGTCGCAGCGTTTGCCAGAATGCGATCCAGATTGTTCCGCGGGATCGCAGTATTGCGGTGGCGCAGAATCTGTGCCACGTTTTTTGCTGAGATCGAACTCTCGACAGCTGACACGATGTGAACATTGCCGCCGTCCCGTGCCATCAGACTTGCAAGCACCTTAGCGCTGGCGGATGGTTCAAGTGCTGCTGCTGAGCAGGCGACCTGCAGGCGAACAAATGCATCATCATCCTGTGCGAGTTTGATCACGGAAGCAACAAGTTCTGCAGAATCCGACAACTGCGATTCCGCGATGCGCACAGCATGTCGTCGTATGTGCGGATCGGTATCCATCATTAATTGTTGAAGCACTTCAGTCGACGGCTTTTCAATGTTGGCCCATGTTGAAAGTGCCTGAATTCGAACTTCCGGACGCGAACTCTCGACGGCAAGGGATCTGAGTTTTGCAACCGCCGCCGTGTCATGATTCCACTGGATCAGTTGCTGCACGAGATCTCGCTGAACACCATTTGCGACATCCATCGCGGCAGCAAGTTGTTCACCGTGCAGGCTGGAAAGTTGCGGCGTCTTTCGTGTCGCCGCGTCGTCAGCCACGATGCGATAGATGCGTCCCATGCTAGCCCCGGCGCGTGTGTCGAGAGTTGCCAGCGTATCTGGCGGAATCCAGATTGGATGCTCAATCACATAGCGATACATATCCACAACCCACAGCGCGCCGTCGATGCCGGTATGAGCCTGAACCGGGCGAAACCACGGATCGGTGGACGCCAGAAATTCACGATTGAGTTCGTCGTCCGGTCGGCGGCTCGTAAAACTGACTCCGCTGGGCGACAGATGCTGCCGGTGAACCAGATTGTTTACAGGTTCACACGTAAACGAGCCGCCACGATAATCCGCGCCCAGAGCATCATCGCGATAGATGCCAAGTCCGCACGCAGCGGTGGGTCGGTTCGGCGGACCAGAGAGCATAAACAGGACCTGATTGGAAATGGAATACAGTCGCCCCGGTTGCGGTTGTGCTTCGATGCCCACGACCGTTTGCTGAGGAGCCAGATACGGATTGCGTCGGAGGTATTCATTCGCCAGCGGATAATGCATCAGCATCGTTCCGTTGTTGCAGCCAAACCAGTCGCCCCAGTCGTTGCGAACTCGCCCCTGCTGAGTCGCCCCCGTCGCAGGTTCAAGAACGCCGCTGTCCGGATTGATGCGAAAATCTCGCTGGCCAAGAGCAATCACTTCCCCGGTTTTGACGCTGGTGATCTCGCCACCAAACAAGCCACATGAACCATACACCCAGCCATCGAGACCGTATTCCAAACTGTTGACTCTCGCTTGATAGTTGTGAGTTGCAAATCCAGTGAACAGCTTTTCAACTTTGTTGGCCTTGCCATCGTTGTCGGAATCTTCGGCGTACAGGATGTCGGGGGCTGCACAGATAAGAACTCCGTTTCGCCAGACAGTCACTCCCGTTGGATAGGCGAGGCCCGACAGAAAAACGTCCGAGCGATCGTATCTTCCGTCGTGGTTATCATCATGCAGACAGCGAATTCGGCCACCAGAGTCTGCACCGCCTTGTGGATAGTCGCTCATCTCCGCCACCCACAGCTGGCCGTCAGGGCCGAATGAAATCGCGACGGGGCTTTCGATCATGGGTTCAGATGCGACAAGTTCTGCATGAAAACCGGGTTTCGTTCGCAGCGAACTCAAAGCTTCCGACGGCGATAAGGGCCGAATGCCGTCGGTCTTGTCGGCCGTCGCATTTGTTATTTTTGCATTCGCCGCGGGCTTCTCCGCATTTGCAACCGGCAGGAAATTCACTTTCAACTGCCGTTTAACGGTCTCGACAATAGTCTGTTCCAGGCCGGTCGCATACGGCCCGGGAATGTCGTAATACACCATCGCCGCGCCGCCTTCATAGCCACCTTCGCGCAGGATACGTTCTGACGGAACATAGCCAGGACATGCGTTTGTGTATGCATTCATCCAGATACGACTGCCGTCCAATTCTTTCTTCAGACGTATCGCATAATCGACGACGACTTCACCCGGCAGAAAGGCCCACGCGAGTTCGTCGCCGAATGCGACCGTTTGAATGGGATAGCTGATCTCCGTCATCAATGCTTCGCCTCGATCCAGCCGCTCGAGCTGTGTGCGTGCATGATGTCCGATGGCATTTTGACCCTTTGCTGTCTCCTCCCATTGTTCGCGAGCAGGCAGCGGTGCCAGCTTCAACGTGACTCGCTCAAGCATCGATACCGGTGCCTTTGTCAGCGGCTGAAGCTGTGTCGCCAACAGCCGCTGTACTTCTTCGGCCAGTTCATTTCCGAGACCATCAGCAACGTCAGATTTTGAGCCGAGTACGCCACCGCGCGGATTTGAATCTGCTCCACAGCCGATCGAAATCAGAGCCTGACAACCGGGATTTCGTCGCTGAATATGATCCATGGCGTAGCCAGCCCAGTCGCCGCTGATCATATCGTCGCTGAGTGTTACGCAGTGGCAGGCATAGTTCGTGAAGATCGCTCGCAACTTACCGTCGGGATCATGTATGGCGAGCAACGGCAGGTCATGATCAACGGGGCCGTCTTTTGTACGGCGATTAAACGCAAACCCGACTTTGCCGACTCCCCACGAAAGTTTCGCTGGCTTACGATCGGCAAGTGCATCAGTCGCGACCTGTTCGAGCTTCGATTCCAGTTCCTCGGTATACCGCACAATGTGTTGCCAGTGTTCATCCGAAATGGGTTCGCCAAACAACGTGTTCGCGCAATTGCGAATCATCGGGCCGCTGTGAGTGTGTGACGCACAAATGGCCAGACGACTGCGATCGATTCCTTGTGCCTTCAGCTTCGTGGCGATTCGCTCGGTCATGTCATCGGGGATGCCAAGCGTATCGACGGTGATCACAACAACCGTGTCTTCATCTGTCGTACCAATTGCGATTGCTTTTGCCCAGAGCGATTGACGAACGCCTTCCGATTCCTTTCTGCGTCCACCGAATCCGTTGAGCCGAACGGGGAAGCCTGGAGTCACATCCACCGACGCGATGCCGGTATTGAACATCACGGAGTCCTGCCCCATGACGAATGCTGGCGACACACACGGCCCAACAGCCCAACACAGTACAACAGTCAGGAAAACCAATGCACATTTCATCGTTCGAATATCCTTAAACGGGTTGCTTCAGGATTCCAGAGTACGATGAGTCTGTCAATCGATGACGCAAATCTGTTCTGCATCATTTTCAAAACAGCTGCCGCAACATCGATGAAGAGCACCCATTGAGCCTGAGGCGCTAGCCGATTGCTTGAAGTCGGATCGGCTAGCGCCTCACGCTCAGGTCAATAGGGTTTTCTAGCCCTGAAGTGTGAACATGCCTGTTTAAACAGACGTAGCCGATTTCCCTACGGCTCCACGGGAACAAACGACGCCAGATGGTTTGCCAGCCAACACCATCGCCGAGCGGCATCCGGAGGCAATGAAGCCAGGCGATCATAGATCTTCGGAAGCGCGGCGGGAATTTGTGGTCGGTCGCTTAGAAGTCGAGCGAACTGAAGAAAGTCGCGAGCGTTGTCCACTCCACCCAGCAGCGGCGCGGCAATGCGATGCTGGAAAGAATCGAGATCCGCGTTGGGATTGTCGGCTCCACCATAATCCGCCAGTGCGAGATAGTTCAGTTCCGCGCCCGAATGAAACGGCGACGCTTCTCCGAATAACGAAACGCCTTCAAAGCCGGACGCGATGCTTCGCTGCACAAGATTCGCCAGCCAGTCGGTGGCCAGTTCACCTCGGTTGCCAAACCATGACGTCGACAGATGCGATCGCATCACGTGACGATGGCCATCGCCGGGAACGCGTCCTTCGACGGTCCACGCGGGCGTGATCTCGCCGTTCTTCATAAAATAGTCGGCCACCCACTGCACGAAGACGTCACGAGGAAACTTCGCCAGTTCCGAAGCGGCCCATTCCGGCATGGCATCGCCAAATCTCGGCGGCTTGTCCGGCCCTTTGTACGGCTCCGGATGTGAATAGGTTTCGCAGACAACCCAGGCATCCGGCGCCACAGCCCGAACTGCGTTCGTCGCCAGTGGGTACATCAGCCCCATGTCTTCCCATGAGAGCCACGAGAAAGTGGATGCAGAATGCTGCCTTCGGTCTCGGCAGAGCTTGCACTGGCAAATTCCGGTGTCACCAGTCTCTATTTGCACGCCACCCAGCGGCAGATTTTCAAACAGCCAGGCCAGCGATTCAGTAATAAAGTCCTGATTCTCTTTCCGTGAAGGACACGCCTGATAGAAGCCTCGCGGACCGGGCATGCCTTTTGTGGTGATGGGTGTTTTCGTACCGTTGAGGTCAATCGAGAAGCTGAGTTGATTGCCCTCATCGTCAACCGCACTCAGTTCGGGATGTGCTTCAAGATGTCGCTCCAGATTGTGCGGCGAGTTGCCTTCATAGTAGACACCTCCGTAGGCATTGAGACCGACGCCGCAAAGGAGTCGCACGTTTTCCTTTATGGCCACGTCACACAGACGTTTGGCGGATTCAAGGCCACCGTGACAGTCTCGCAACAGTCCCCAGACGACGACGGCATCAATCTTGTGACGTCCGCACCAGCGAAGCAGGGCAGTGTAATCCTGGACGAACGCATCCGTGGTGCGTCCATATTCATTGCAGGATCCATGCGTGTGTGCACCAGGGCGATTCATGGCCCATTCCGTGCTGTGGTCCCATGTCCAGAACATCCGCGTCGTGATCGGCGATTGCTTTGTTGTCGCTGGCGAAATTAGCATGTCTGCTGCCGCTGCCGGTTCGAAAAACGGTTTCGCACCAACGACAGCGCCGAGGCCTCCGATGCTGCCACGCTGGAGTATTTCGCGACGATTGAGTGTGCTCATGATGGTGGCCTCCGGATTTGAATGCTAAGTCGGCACTTTGAAAGTGCCGAAGAACTTTATCACTTGGCCTGGTGTTTGTCTTGATTCCAATCGTAGTTGCTTTGCTTTCGAAAACCAGTGAGCTGAATCCCGCCGTCCGGGGCGATGTTCAGCGGCGGGGTGGTCTTCATCCTGCTGCTG
>JANOZG010000167.1:0-3065 GCA_031429275.1 Planctomycetota bacterium | reverse complement strand
GCAGATTGCGACGTGCACGGCCTGCGAAGCCAGAATCTACGTGCTGCCGGTCAATGTCTATCCCGCCACAAAGCGTGTGCGCAGTGAGGTGCTCGACGGATCAGTACCGACTCGCCTTGGCGTAATTGTGCGTGACCTCGTAGTTGGCGAATCCGAGCCGGCACCAGACTCGCGAGCTCCCGCGAACTCAGCCTCTACAAATCAGCCTTCGGCAAGGAACCCCGGGCGAGGAACCAGAACTTCGACAAGCTACGACGCAGTTTCGCCGCAAATTGAAGCGACCGATGTCTCCGCCGCACCATCGAAACGATCCCGCAAGGAAAGTTCGCCAATCCTTGATGCGCAGGCCCAGGCGTTGGTGGCTGAACCGATTCTAATCGAAGAAGCTGTCGTCCGAGTCCCACGACCGAGCATTGCCGTCCTCGCACGACGCGTCTTTACTCCGTTTCGGATTTTAATGTTGAGTGCTGTCGTGTTGATCGCTGCGACTGGCTGGTGGGTCGTCACTCAGCGACGAATGGATGACGCTCGCAAGACATGGCGCCGTGAAATGGACGTCGCAGAAAAAGCTTTAAGCGAAAGGGACATCTCGACATTAGCTGATTCACTGGCAAAAGCAGTTGCCGCAGTACAAGTTCTTGGCCGCGACGACGCAGAGGCACGTCGAGCCATTTCACTTTGGCTGCAGACCAGGGCGTCGCAGGAATTAAGTACCACCGATTTGATATCCCTGCTGTCTGATTGTACAACTGCCAATGGGAGAGTTGACTCCGCAAAAATTGCCACGGCGGCCCAGTATCTCAATGGCAAATGGTTCGCCTTCGAATCGGTGCTGATCGATTCTGACGTCGGACTTAAGGCAGACATGTCACTACTGATCAATTCGGTCCCAGTCACGATCCTTGTAGAATCTGATGTCTTGCAGGATGCCGTCACGGCAATGTCACAGTCGCCGTTGTTGTTTGCGGCGACGGTGAAAAGCTGCGAGGCAGTCGATGGCGACCATGGGATGAGGATTCGTCTCGACGGCGATTCCTGCACGCTTGTGACGACAGAATTTCATGCCGCTGAGTTTGGTTTTACATCAACAAACACTTCTGGGCTTGAAGAATTGCTGGAACGTCAAGCGGCGTTCCTCAAATCCGATGCAGCTTCCGCAACAAAGCATTAACAGCGATGGCCCATACTCTTCTCCGAAGATTTCTGTTTAGCCTTCTGATTTTGACCTCCGCAGTTGCGTGCGGCCAGTCGACCACGTTGCCGGAGCTCATTGCGGAGAAGGAACAATGGCCGACCTATGCTGCCGACGGAAAAAAGTTTCAGTTCGAAGGTCGCTTTGAGGGGCGATCAGGGACTACGATCAAGGTCCTTAAATTCGACGTCAGCTGCAATTTACCTGCTAACGGTACGTTTCCCGACAACATCAAAAGCGGTCAACGGATTGAAATCATTGGCCGTTTCCTGTCGGAAAAAGGAAAACTTAGTTTTGTCGTTTCGCGAATTCTGATCAAAGATACGGACCTCGACAAAATCCGCGAAAGAGCCAAAGACATCCCCACTGACCAGCCTGCAAAACTCCTGAGCCTGGCGGACGAGTATCAGTCCGATGCGGATTTTTATGACGACACAGCATTGCGGGCGGAGATCGCGGCACTGCGGACTAAAGGTGTCTTGCAGCTTCGAAAATTGGCACGCGGAGATGTCTTAAAGCTGCGGGAACTACTGAAGCAAAGTCAGACGCTGGAGATTCGATCTGATGTGTTGCAGCTGTTGAATTTCGAAATCATATATGCCGCTTCGAAAGCTCCAGTTAGCGACGTTGAGGCCCTTGTTGCCGAGACGAAACTAGCATGTGAAGGCTGGGATCAGCTTGTCCCGCCGGTTCCGGAACGTCTGCGACTTGCATTTCTCAATCTGGCCGTTGAGACATTTTTAGAAGCGCAGGAAAATGATCGCAAAGCGTTGAATCGATTGCTCTATCAATCGCTGCGACTGCGTCAGATTCAGACGATGATCAAGCCTGATGGCAGCAACGGCCTTGAAGTTTCAAAACTTATCCGCAGTGAATTTGGTGACGACGATCTTCTGGCTGCGCAGTATGAAGAACGTGAAGTGACTTACCGGCTGACTCAGATTTCCACACTTTCCAGATCGGAGCTCACTGGGCTTACTGAACTCCTGACAAGACTCAAACGTGGTCAACAGATCCCGGGTGCGGTGCGAGATTGGCTATTGGCTCAGCAACAAAAATTCGGAATATCGAATCTGGCTGGCTTACTGCGAACGGCCGACGAATACTTGTTTGCTGCTGATCTGGTGCCATCGCCCGAATATCGACGACAAGGCATCGAGTTCCTCAAGCAGGCATGGATGAGTGCGAGCGAATCATCTCCGACCGACGCCGACCAGATTGCGGATCGACTTAAGGGTATGGGCTGGGAACGTCTGGATGGAAAGTGGATGACAAATGATCAAATGAAGTCGCTGCCCCGGAACGACGTGCAGTTGGCGATTCGAGAAGGTCGCGTCGTGCCCGGCATGAACGCTGAGCAGGTTGTGCAGACACTTGGCCAGCCAACAAAAATATCGCGCATCGCATCACGGAAGTCTGTCTGCGAGTTGTGGAGCTACGAAGGCGAGACCTCCGCCGGGATGGTCATCCGTTTTCGCCGCAAGAGTGATGACAGGGCAACGGGCAGCATCGTTGAAGACGTGTCCCGAAATCTGGCACCACGCCGCTGAGTGGCGAGCGGTGTGGCGTCAGCCCACCGGTACGAAACACGACCGTGCCGATCCCGGTTTAAGAACACGCGTGCATTTCACCGGCAAGCTGACGCATGCCGCTCACCGATATGGCGCTTCATGGCGTAATTGCTTCTGGATACGTCGCCAGAATGGCTTTCAGTTTTGCAACGATCTCTGGTTGAGTCGCGGCGTGATTCTGAGTTTCATACGGATCAGTTTCATAGTCATAAAGTTCGTACGCTGCGGTGTCATCGCTTTCGTTTGGGGTTTTCCATTCGACGAGACGATAACGCTCCGTGCGGATCGCACGCCCCAGCGTG
>JANOZG010000166.1:0-5742 GCA_031429275.1 Planctomycetota bacterium | reverse complement strand
AGCGAGGGATCAAGTTGTAGTGCAAAATCCCTCACTGACGTTTCGGGTTGGGATTTCAAGGCACGGAAACATTTGGAAGTTGTTTCGGGACTGTTCCTAAGCCGAACGAAGGAAGCTGCGGGGTTTCGGGCTGCCGCCATTCAACCGGGGCCACCCATCAATTGAATGCTGACGAGAACACCAGTGGCGAATTGAGAAAGAGACTCAGACCGCTATCCGATGCCGTTTGATATTGCCGACTCGGATATATGCTATTCACCTGATAAGCACAGCCGTTCAAGTTTCGGTGAAACGCACGATCAAACACATTCGACTTTGCTACTGCAGAAACTGCCGCTTTCGAATCACACAACTTCGGGGCAGGACGCTGAAATCTGCTTTCCCAGTGGATTGCATCCCGCGTCAATGCGGAAGACTGTGTTATGCTAACTACTCTGCCAGCATCTACGGCGTAAAAGTGCAACCGTTCATGCTGAGATCATCAGACGGATTCTGGTCGAACACTTCTCTCCAGCGTGCCTATTGATAGTGGCCTCCCACACACAAAACACTCTGCGTGTCTCTCTCGTCCTCCTGGTGCTTTCTGGATGCTGTTCGCTGACAGAATTGTGCCCGTGGACAAACGCGCCGATCATTCGTGGGCAAGACAGTGTACTTGAAATTCCTGGACCGTCGGTAACGCCGCAGATTGCACAAGGTTCGGCGGCGACTGCACCAACCGAACCAGTCATCTATTTGCCGCTGACGCTGCGTGAGGCGATCGAAGCCGCACTGATGGATTCGACTGTCGTTCGAGTTCTGGACGGACGCGTCAATGTCGCCACCATCACGCCCACCGACGTATTGATGACTGAACAGCGAATCGCTGCGGAGCGCGGGCGATTTCAGCCGCGACTGACTGCAAATCTGGACGGAAGTAGAATCAATGAGCCACCGAATGCATTTTTCGGACCCGGCATTGCCGCAGACACTCGCCGCGATACGGCGAACGTCTTTACCAGAGTCACTCAGCCGTTGGCCACAGGTGGATCACTCAGCATCGGCCTGGAGCCGCCATTGGCATATCTTTATCTGCCAAACGGGGTGGGAGCAGGGCAATTCAATCCCATTTTTTCAACGGACTATGTGCTCAGAGTCAATCAGCCCGTGTTAAAAGGGGCCGGCCGCGGTATTGCTCTGGCCCCCATTCAGATTGCTCAGACGCAGGCGAACCAGTCTCGCTTGGCGCTGGAAGAGGTCTTAAACTCACAGATTCGAAGCATAACCGAGGGCTACTGGCGACTGTACGCGGCACATCTCGAACTGGAAGCCGTGAAGACAATCCTGCCATTGGCGGACGAAAGTGTCCGGGTAGAAGAACTTCGATGGAAAGCCGATCGGTCCATCCTTGCCGACGTCGCGCGAGCGAGATTTCAGCGGGACGGTTTTCGCAGGACACAGAGTGTGATGCAGGGAAATCTCCGCAAACGCGTTCTGGAGCTTCGACAACTGGTCGGCGGCCAGCCGGAAGTACAGCCACTTTTTCTGCCATCGGAAAAACCCAGCGAAAATCCGCCACCCGAAGATGTTCCGCCACTTGTCCAGGTGGCGATCGACCGCAGACCATCGCTTAACGCACTTCGTGAACAGCTCAATGAAAAACGTATTTTGCTGCGTGTCGCAGAAAACCAGGTGTTGCCATCTCTGGATCTCCGCGGCGAATACTACATGAATGGGCTGGCACAACAGCTCGACGAAAGTATCAAGCAGGCTGCAGCATCGAATTATGCGGACTGGACCCTTGGAGTTGGTATGGACATCCCACTGGGAAACAAGACCGCTCAAAGCCGACGTCGCATCGCCGAACTTGATATGGCTCGTGTTCACATTCGACTAACCGCGCTGGAACAGAATGTGGCCTTTGAAATCACGGAGCTCGTCTCTGACCTGCATGCACAATGGCAGCGACTTGAAATTGCAAAGCTACAGACTCAAGAGACGCAGGAATGGCTCCGCGTGTCCCGAATCCGGTACACACAGCCGCAGGGCTCAGGTTCAAGTCAGGACTGGCTGCTGCTGGCCCTGACAGATCTGCAGTCCGCGATGCGAGCGTATGTCGATGCCGTCAGTGATGTTGGTCAAGCCCTGGCGGAATACAATACGTTACTGGCGGAGCTGAATCAGGCGCAGGGCATCAGCGTCTTTCAATGGCAGCAGGAGGCGACAGCAGTCACACTGGGGGGCCATGCGGGTATCATGAATCAGGATTACCGAGCCAACCCGGCACCTCTGTTGCATATCGTCCATGACGCTCAAAAAGCAGACGTGCCTCGGCTTTCTTCAGGCCTCGCCTCTCCTGTCAATGGACTCCTGCTTGGGCATTCTTTTCTGAACGAATCAGAGACGCCGCCACGGGAACCTGCCACTGCTTTGCCCGAGCACGACTTCTTTGGAGAAACCGGACCGGCTGCAGACGAATTTGAATTGCCAGGCCTTCCATGAGAATCTTGAGTTACCACCAGAACTCCGTTCGCAAGTAGCGAATCCCTTTTGTCACGAGCATGACGCCAATCGTATTCCAGCCACGCGTTACTCGGCCAAAGCCGGTCATTCCGGACTTGAGACGACCATCCGGGTTTTGAATCTGGCAATGCACGATCACAAAGTTTTGTCCGGTTGTGGCTGTCTTTTGAGCGACGGGGGAAATGCCTTCAACGGTTGCCCCAAACGTCTCGAACGGAATGGCCCGTGCCTTCAAGGTCACTGCCTGACCAGGTCTTAAATGCGCGGCGTCGTCTTCGCTCACCGAGATTTCGACTCGGGATGTTTCCGGCTTTTCAATTGTGCAGAACAGCGAATCCTGCAGTACAGCCAGACCGACTCGCTCTTTCAATCGCGGCGCAGAAAAAATTCCGGACGTCGGAGCCACAAGCTTGAGTTTTTCCCGTCGCGATTTCTGAAATGCCAGCTCATGCTCAGTTCGTGCTTTGCGTGCTTCTTCAGCGGCGATATCTTCCGGACGACTGCCAGCGTTCAACAGATCAAGTTGATCCTTCGCGTCCGCCAGTTCCTGAGCACGTCGCGAAACCTCCGCTTCTTTGGATCTGACACCCATCGCCTTTGACGCGTTTGTCGCCGCCTGAACCTGTGCCAATTTGGATTCTGTCTGCAGAACTTCCAGACGCTGCTGTCGCAACTGCGATCCGGCCAAAGCACCGAGGCGATAGAGACGTTCCGACTGCAGTATGTCCTGTTTTGCATTGTCCAGAGCTGCAGCAGTTTCACGAATCCGATGTTCCTGAGCCAGCATGTCCTGAGCATGCGCGATCTTTGCCTGCTGCAGATCTTCGGCGCCGAGTTCATACCATTCCGTCAGGCGGCGGACGCGATCTGTGGCGGCCTCCAGCTCTTCCGGACGAGCACCGGTCTTGAGTCGCTTCAAATTGGCTTCGACTTCCCGCAACACGTCCTCGGTCTGGACAATCGCCGATTCAAGCGTTGGAGACTTGAGTTCAGCAATCAATTGGCCTTCTTCGACCACGCTTCCGTCTTCGATCAGAATGCGTTCGACAATGCCCGCCACGGGGATGTGGACCTGCACGATATTGCCCGGTCGAACTTCAAAGTCGCCGCTCGTCGTGCTTTTGACAGGAACAAGAAACAGCACGGCTGCGAGGCTCAGCAATCCGACGGCCCAGGTCGTCGTTCTTCCGGATCGTGATTTCAGCATTGTCGCAAACTCACTTGCAAAGAAGCCTTTAAACACTCGTCGCATTCCAAAACTCAGCAGCAAAGCCACAAAGATCAGACCAACGACTCCAAACTGACCACCCATGTACTCAAAGAACTGAACAAAAATCACATCCAGAAAACCAATCGCGAAGACCCAGCACATGCAGCCGTACAGCAGCAGGATGCATCTTTCAGGAAGAGTTGGAGGAGGAGCTGCTCCCCAGAGAATCCACCGCAGATGGCTCATCCAGTAATCCATCGCCCGCGGCCGCAGATTTGGAATGGAAAGCCAGTCGCTGAGCAGATAGTAGCCGTCCAGTCGCAGCATCGGATTGAAGTTCAGGAAGCTGCGCCCGCCGCAGATCGTGAGTGCAAGAAATGCGACCTGATTGATCGGCGTTCCGATGACAGTCACGCGCCACACGAATACGCCGGCAGCCCACAAGCAAAGATCGCAGTAGCCTCCCGCGGCCGTGATCGCCAAGCGCTTCCATTTGTCCGGAATCAGCCATGCGTCCGAAACATTGCAGTACATGCACGGCGTAAAAAACATGAACAGCAGGCCGGAATCATGCACTTCGCCACCGAATCGTTTGAGCGTTGCCCCATGAGCCATCTCATGCAGCGAAGTGCAGCCCAGCATCACGCACAGAAAGAGAATCGCATCGCTCCATCCGTGGGTTCTTGAGATTCCAGCGACCAGCAACTGGGAACTGGAAATCATGACACATAACGCGACAAGCATGACACAGCCGGAGCAGATCAGGAATCCGCGAGTCCACACGAATGGAATCCAGTTCACCACGCGTCCGAGGAACGCATCCGGGTCACACAAGGGAATACGAAAGAAAAGGACGGACTGCCCGTTGAGTGGAGATTTTTTCTTTGGACGCACGGACTCGGAGTCAGCGGACGGCAAAGAATCCGGGCCGCGATCATCTCCTGCTGGCGAGGACTCTCGCTGAGGACTCCGTGAACCCGTGCGCGACTTCGACGTTGACTGCAGTAAGCCCATCGGCTGAACGGCCTGCAGAAATTCACGGAGATCTGCTTCGCTGAGATGCAGCTCAAACCGCTGGAAGTAGACTTTTTGAATGTCGCTGAAAATGTTCTTCCCGTTGAGCAACTCCAGCAGGCACGCTTCCTGGGGGCCGACGCTGAAATACTCCCGACTCTCGCGACGTTTGATCACGTACTCGGTCGGTGAGATCGCCTGAATCGTCAGGTCATCCCGGACGCGTGGTAATCGTAATGACGATGGAGGCAGAGTTCCCACTTTGATGGTCCGAAGATTCGCTGCAGACAACACATTCATGCGGCGTGGAAAAGGAGGTCAGGAACCAATAGCCAAATGGCCCGAAGGGTCCTGCGCACTATTGGTTCCTGACCCTTTTTCCAAGCCTAGTCTTTGCCCATGCGGTCGTAGACCTGACCGTCTTTTCCGGCTCCGCGTTTCAGGATCTGTTCGCTTTCCTCTTCGGTCAGCAAATAGGCCCGGAATGTCAGGCCATCGCGCAGGCAGCGAGCCGCGCGGTGATTGCCGTCGATGAGGACATGACCGTGCTCCCAGGTTCCTCCTTCACCCGGGCCCCAGAGATGGCCCAGAATTCCGGGATACTTGGTATTCACATGATCCACATGTTGCTTATAGATCTTGCTGTCATTGACAAGGTACGCAACATCATCTCGCTCCAGCTCAACCGGTTCACGACCATCAGAGACGATTTTACGGGCGAGATCAACGTCGTAAACATAGGCTCGCTTCAGATATCCATACGTCTCAGCGCCCGTCGCGCAGTGCGGACAGTGATCGTGTGAATCATGCGTCTTGCCCTGTCGTGCGTATGAGGAAACGATGTTGTCGGTCGAATTCCGTGACTTCTTTTTCGATTTGACAGCCATTGCTCGAATCTCACAATGCATGGGTGAAAAGGTTTGCAAATATCGGCAGACTTTCAATGAAAGATATGTCGCAATCCAAGTCGAGGTCGAAATTCCTTCTCGGGCAGCGTCGTCCGGTCAGCGAATGAA
>JANOZG010000165.1:0-1548 GCA_031429275.1 Planctomycetota bacterium | reverse complement strand
TTGATGTGCTGCACCTGTTATCCGCGTTTCAAAATGAGTCACTTGTTCTCTTGCTTGACAGCGCCGCGCGGCATCGGGAACGCGATGCTCGCTACACAATACTGACAGCAGATCCTGTCGCCACTATTCGCTTCGATTCCGTCGTCGAGTGGTGCGGTGACAGCCCACTGATACAACCCACAATTGATGCGGCAGAGCAACACCCATTCGCAACTCTTCGCCAATGGCAAAAGCTTCTGCCTGACTTCACTGTTGAAGACCAACGAATACTTCCGCCCTTTTTCGGCGGAATTGCGGGCCTGATGTCGTATGAACTCGGTCATGCGTTTGAACGGATACCTCGTCCGGCGATTGACAATTTCGAAACGCCTCCTTTGCTGGCAGGTCTCTTTGACTGGGCTATTGTGTGGGATCACATCGCCGGTACCGTGCGACGGTATGTCCTGACACTCGATGGTTCCGAAACACGATCTAGTGAGCGCACTGAATGGATTGAAGAACGACTGCGGCGACGAAGCACTCGTCTAACAGCCCATGGCGCAGGGGAGCTGGTGGAGTCGATAATGAGCGAGATGGCTCCGCAGTATCATCGCATTGAACCGACCTCAGAGATTTATTCCGATTTCACTCGGGACCAATATGTTGCTGCTGTGGCCAGAGTCATCGAGTACATTCGGGCGGGAGATATCTTTCAAGCCAACATGTCGCAGCGACTGATGGCTCCGTGGACCGGCACAGCGATGCAGCTTTATGCCAATGTTCGCCGCAGCAACCCTGCCCCGTTTTGCGGACTACTGAAGACGGATGAATTCTCAATCGTCAGCGCGTCGCCCGAGCGATTTTTGAAAGTTGATCGATCACGACACGTCGAAACTCGTCCAATCAAAGGCACTCGCCGTCGACCTCGCTCACCGATTGCAGATCTCTACGCCAGCGATGAACTTGCAACGAGCGAAAAAGACCGCGCGGAAAATGTCATGATCGTGGACTTGCTGCGAAATGATATTTCCAGATCCTGCAAGCCGGGCACCGTGCGAGTGACTGGTCTCTGCGAAGTCGAACGATTTGAAACTGTGCTGCATCTCGTCTCAACCGTTGTCGGAACTCTGCGCGACGATTGCGATGTGTGGGACCTGATGGCTGGCTGCTTCCCAGGCGGCTCCATCACCGGTGCTCCTAAGATTCGAGCGATGGAAATCATTGCCGAGTTGGAACCAACCGTCCGTGGAGCGTACTGCGGCAGTCTGTTCTTCCTCGGCCCATGTGGCGATTTCGACAGCAGCATCCTGATTCGCACGTTCACACTCAAAGGCGGTCTTGTGCATTTTCCAGTTGGCGGCGGGATCGTTGCGGATTCTGTGCCGCTGGAAGAGTACCGTGAAACTCTGCATAAAGCGTCAGGGATGATACGTTCGCTGCGACTTTTATGACCCGCCAGAAGCGCATACTTCGAGTTGTCGACACATCAGAAGGCGAGCGGCTGGGCTTCAGCCCTCCGTGTCTTCGCGCGCTTACGACCTTAAAACTCACTCGGTGGGCTGACGCCCA
>JANOZG010000164.1:0-1620 GCA_031429275.1 Planctomycetota bacterium | reverse complement strand
TTTAGAATTCAAATGCTCGAAGCGCTCGGATTCAGTGTGCTCCTGGCGTTAATCGTTTCGTCCCGCTCGACTTCAGCAGTAAACCAATTTCAACCTGATCGCCAAAACGACTCGTCGCCTGCAGCAATCGAGGCCGGTTCTGAAATGGCCGACAAAGTCGTCTTGATAACCCAGATCCTTGCAGCCTGTGTCGCCTATGCAGGTCACATTTTCTGGAAACTCGGACGCCGTACGCCCGGTGCCATTTCGATTTACTCGATTGCCTTCCTTTCACTGATTTCGCTGGCATGCCTCTCGCTATGCAATGGAATCACGATCAATTCCTGCCTCATGCTTGGATCAAGTCTGTCGTCATCCGTCGTTCTGGGTGCGACGTTGACCGGCATGCTGCTCGGACACTGGTATCTTACCACGCCCACAATGTCGATCGGTCCATTGTCGTGGTTCGTCAGAATATTGGCCGTTGCAGCCATTTTGAGGCTGGTGATGACTGGAATCGCGTTTGGACGATTCGGCTTTGCGTCACACGACATTGTGCATGTGTTATGGATGGTCATGCGAATTGTGGGTGGCATTCTGATCCCATTCGCAACATCAATTGTGGTCACAAGAATACTGAAGTATCGAAATACACAGGCCGCTACCGGCGTCCTGTTTGCGGCTTTGATTCTTGTTTTCATGGGCGAAATGGCCGCCTCGCTGCTGGAACGTGACCTGAAAATCCCGTACTAACGTTGACGACAGCAAAGTTCAGCGAAACCAAAGATTACCGACATGGCAACACAAATCATCTTCCAATGTCCCGCATGTCAAAAACGACGTCAGATAACTCCCATACCGGTGGATTCTGAAGTCGAATGCGAGGAATGCAATTGGCGTCGCGATGAAGGAGAAAAGGACATCATTGACGGAAATATCTGCCGCTGTCGGATATGCGGATGTCAGGATCTGTGGCGTCAGAAGGATTTCCCGCCTGCGTTAGGCTTGGCGCTTGTAGCGACTGCAGCCATTTTCAGTTGCATTGCCTGGGCAACTTATCACCCGGCAATCGCTATCGGTATTCTGATGGTCGCTGGTTTGATTGATATGATACTGTATACGATGATGGGCGACATGCTGGTCTGTTACCGCTGTGCCGCAAGGCACAGAAAAACCAGTATCAGCGACCAGCATCCGCGTTTTGATCTCGAAACAGCCGAACGCTATCGACAACAGGATCTGCGACAGCGCGGAGCGGCCAACTAGAATTGCATATTCGCACAGAGAACGGCTTTAAGTGGACGAGCGGCGACGACGAATTTCGGAAGACCTTAACGACGCGATCGAAGGAGAAATTCGCATCGATCGCGTGGCTCTTGCCGCCTATTCAAACGACGCCAGCCTGTATGAAATTGAACCACTGGCGGTTGCGTTTCCTCGCCATACCAAAGACGTTGAGATTCTTGCAGCCTATTCCGCCAACAATAAAGTTCCTTTGATTGCAAGAGGCGCAGGATCCGGACTGGCTGGCGGCGCGATCGGACACGGCATCGTGATCGATTTCTCGCGACACATGAATCAGGTCATTTCCGTTTCCGCAGATCGCGTTCGTGTTCAGCCGGGTGTCGTGCGGGAAAAACT
>JANOZG010000163.1:0-2037 GCA_031429275.1 Planctomycetota bacterium | reverse complement strand
CTCGCAAAGTGATTCGCGACATTGGTTACACTTCCGACGACATTGGTTTCAACGCAGATACCTGCCGTATCTTTCTGGCTCTGCACAGCCAGTCTGGCGATATCGCTCAGGGCGTTGACCGTGACGGTGCTGGTGACCAGGGTTTGATGTTCGGTTACGCCTGCGATCAGACTGAAGAGCTGATGCCAGTTCCAATCGCGTACGCTCATCGCCTGATCAATCGACTGGCTGAAGTGCGACTCAAGGGTGGCATCAAGTGGCTGCGACCTGACAGCAAGAGCCAGGTCACGGTTGAATACGACGGCAGCAAGCCGGTTCGCGTCGATGCCATCGTGATTTCGACTCAGCATGATGAGACTGTCACTCAGGAGCAAATTGCTGAATACGTGAAGAAGGAAGTCATTAACCATGTGATTCCAGCCAACATGCTGGATAGCAACACGAAGTATCACATCAACCCAACGGGTCGCTTTGTTGTCGGCGGTCCACACGGTGACACTGGTCTGACAGGCCGCAAGATCATCGTTGATACTTACGGTGGCTGGGGTCGCCATGGTGGCGGAGCGTTCTCAGGTAAAGATTCGACGAAGGTCGACCGATCGGCAGCCTACATGGGCCGATACGTTGCGAAGAACATCGTTGCAGCCGGCCTGGCTCGTGAATGTGAAGTTCAGCTGGCCTATGCCATTGGCGTGGCAGATCCTGTGAGCATTCGAGTTGACACATTTGGCACCAACACGGTTCCAGAGGTCAAAATTGAAGCCCTTGTCCGTGAGCATTTCCCGCTGACACCAAAAGGCATCATTGAACACCTGAAGCTGCGTCGTCCAATCTTCCTCAAGACGGCAGAAGGTGGCCACTTTGGCCGCAGCGGAGACGGTTTTACATGGGAAGCCACCGACAAGGCGGCCACGTTGAAGAAAGCCGCAACGTAGTACTGCTGAAGATCTGAAACAGCAGGACAGAGAATTGGAGATTGCTGATTCGGGCCCGAAGGGGCCGCAATAACTTCTGCCGGGGCCGTGAGGCCTCGGCAGATCTTTCATCGTGTTACAAAAGGCCCGGATGGCCGACGACGGCTTTCGATGTAGTCCAATCGTGAACCCCATGATGTTGGCGGATGTTTGCTGTTTATTCAGCCTTCACATGCAGCTAACGCTTTTCGGCTCACAAATTCATTTTCCACCTGCACGGACGTAGCGGTATGGATGCTCAGATCGATCGGCCGACAAACGAAAGTTCCGAAAAAGAACCCCAGCAACTTCGCGCGGAAATTCATCGTATTATCGCAAAAGCGGCAACCGCTGCACCTGTGATACGTGAAGGTTCGACTCGGTCTGCGGCATTGCTTGTTGCCAGCAGCATGATCCTGCTGTGGTTATCTTTCACACCAGTCGATTGGTCCGGCCTCGCATGGATCGCGCTGGTGCCATTGATTCAACTGCTCCGTCTTAAATCGCTGCCGCCGCGCGCCTATCTTGTGACATGGAGCTTGGCATTTATCTGGGCACTTTGCACACTGCAGTGGATGCGGCTTGGGCATCCGGCAATGTTTCTGGCACTGGTTGCGCTGTCCTTTTATGTTGCGCTGTATGTGCCGATCTTCGTCTGGCTTGGTCGGCGTTGCGTAGCGATGGGAATGCCGGTGTGGATTGCCGCTCCTGTGATCTGGACTGCACTGGAATATATCCGCTCATGGATGATCACTGGATTCGCGTGGTATTTTTTAGGTCACTCGCAGTACCGCTGGTCGAACCTGATTCAGGTTTGTGACATCTTCGGCGTCTATGCCGTGACGTTTGTGATCGCTCTTGTCGCCGCCGCAATTGCGGTGAATGTCCCTCTGGCATGGCTGCAACGACTGAATCTGAGTGTCGAAACTACCGACTCAGCAACTTCTGTCACTCAGATTCGGTGGATTCCGGTGATCACCGCCTCCGCTGTTTTTCTCGCCGTCCTCAGTTACGGATTTGTTCGCCGCACTCCGTCGGAACAGTTTCCCGCCGGCCCAGTCTTCGCGTTGATTCAGGGGAATTT
>JANOZG010000162.1:0-7161 GCA_031429275.1 Planctomycetota bacterium | reverse complement strand
GGAAGTGTCGCCATCAGTCGATCGGGCCAGAGCCAGCATGGCCTGAAGTGCCATGCGAGGATTAGTCTCCTGCAGCGCGCGATGTTTCCATTCGCTGACCGGCTGCCACTCAAGAGCCACTCGCGCGGCACTTCGAATCGCACGATCGTTGTCTGCCAGGTGAGGCCACAAAGCTTCAATGGCCTGCAAGTCTGCATGTCCATGGAATGATTCCAGCCGTCGTCGCAACTGCTGAGCCTCAGTCGTGGCAGCATCTGTTCCAGGTTCCGATGCGGCGGCTGTGCTTTCTGTTCCCGCATAGGTGACTCGATAGATGGCCGATTGTGTGCCACGTCCGCCGGTCAGAAAATACAAAGCACCATCAAGTGGTGATACTGCGACATCCGCGATCGGAAGTCCCTGAGCGCTGAGAAAGGGCTCAGGCTCTGCGGAATAAGATGCACCCACCGGCGTCAGCTGGACTGCAAACATGCGACCGTAGCTCCAGTCACAAGCGAACAGGGCGTTCTGATATCGAGCGGGAAACTTCGCACCGTATCCAAAGCAAATTCCGGTCGGTGATCCGGGGCCGATATTCCTGAGCGGAGGCTGAATGTCTTCCCACGCGGACGTCCAGCTCCAGAGCATTTCGCCAGCTCGACCATGCCAGCCGCTGTCTGTACCACTCAGCACCTGTCGAATCGCCGTGGGTCGATAATTGGGCAGTCCGATATCATTCTCCAAGTCACTGTCGTACGTGAACAGATCACCCTTGCGGTTAAAGGCGAGGTCGTAACTGTTTCTTAATCCCATGCAAAGGTATTCAGCATTTTGTCCGTTCAGATCCGTGCGCATCACCCAGCCACCGGAATACGGCTGCTGTGTGTACTGAAAATCCCAACTGTCTCGATTCCAGTGCTGCGGGGTTCGACCTCTTTCACAGGGCAGCCCATTGCGATCTCCACTGACAATATAAAGTGATTGTCCATCCGGACCAAGCACAACGGCATGCAGACTATGTTCCACCCAATTCGCGGCATCGCCCGTCACGCGTGGAAACTCAATGAGCTGCTCCGCGGTGTCCAGCTTGTCGTCGGCATTGGTATCTTTGATTCGCAACAACACATCGGGTCGGAAACTCGATTCAGAATGATCACCGTGCTGCACCACATACAGTGCGCCATGAAGAAACGTCATGCCCTGCGAGAAGCCCCATCGGTCCGAGACGAGTTCGACGGTATTCCCCGACGTCTGACCAGGTGCCCGTGGAGTAATTCGGAAGAGCCTCATGCCCTGATCCGACGCATAAATACGTCCTTGATCATCAAAGCACATGGCCACCCACGAACCCTGTTCGCGTGGAACAGAATAGATTCGTTCCACAACAAAGCCATCACGAATCTCGATCGCGTTTGCGGAAGTTGCTTCGTCAAACGCAAGCAAGGTTCGCGCGCAGCCATATATGACAAGAAAGTGCACAAGGATGACTGCACGCATAGGAGTTTCCGGGGTTGAGGCAGGCGATGAGCAGGCTCATCGGATCAGCAAGTTGAATTGCCGGTCAATGAACGATAGAGCCAAAGAGGTCTGAATCAGGGAGCAGCGTCTTCTTCACTGTGGCGAATACGCATTCGTCGAAGGCTTCGGATCGATGATCACATCCGCTTCCGGCAGACCGGTAGCCCGACGATTCTCGGCGTCCCAAAGGATTGGCTTCTGCATGCGTAATGCGAGGACGCCCAGCATGCCGACTTCCGTAATCCTGGCACCGATTTCAAACGGCGAATAGGTTTTCGCATCGCCAGCACAGGCCAGCACCCATTCGAACATGTGCGAGTTATTGACTTTGCTCCATCGTGGCCGGTGACCTTTGGCGGCCTTGGCCGGATCCCATTTCAGAGTTTCCGTGTCGATACGCGGTTGTGTCTTTGGGATCTTTGCCACTTCCGGCTGATCCGCTCCACGAAATTCCTTTGCCCCTTTGAGTCGAACATTGCAGTCGGTATTCCAGAGTCCCGCAGACAGAGTTCCTTCACCGCCGACGATCAGGCATCCCGTCGTATCCACAGGGCCCTGAGTCACTTCATTCGGAGGATGATTGTTCTCACCGGAATAGAAGATGAGCTTCACCGGGCCTCGATTGCCTTTCGCCGCGAACTCGAATGTCACAGTGCAACGAGTCGGGAAAGATTCATGTCCCAGGTCGTTGCCTGTTGCGTCGATCCGCGTCGGTGCATCCAATTCCAGAGCACGATAGGCGAGCTGAAAACCGTGGCAGCAAAAGTCAGCCAGTGAGCCGCCGCCGAAGTCGTACCATCCTCGCCACTTGCCCGGATGATAGATCTCGTTGTTGTAAGGCCGTGCCGGTGCGGTGCCGAGCCAGAAGTTCCAGTCGAGTCCCTCTGGAATCGGATCGCTTGTCGTCGGCCGATCAACTCCATTGGGCCAGCCGTGTGCCGGATGCCAGACATGCATTTCAGTGATGCTTCCCAGCAGTTCGGACTGAATGACTTCGAAACTGCGACGAAATCCTTCTGTCGAACATCCCTGATTGCCCGTCTGAGTCGCCAGCTTTGGATGATTCAGTGCCAGCTTCTCCAGAGCGCGACATTCGGCCACTGAATGAGCCAGCGGCTTTTCGCAGTAGACATGTTTGCCCGCCTTCAGAGCTGCTTCACAGATGGGCACATGCCAGTGATCGGGAGTTCCGATGATGATGGCATCGACTCCCGATTCTTTGTCGAGCAGTTCACGATAATCACGATACGGCCGAGCCTGTTTCAGTTCGTTCACCTGCAATGCGCTGTCGAGCTGTCTCTGATCCACATCGCAAATGGCAACGACCGTCTGATCCAGCTTGTTGAGTTCCGGAACCAGGTAGCCTCGCATCTGCCCGCCCATCCCGATGCACGCAAACGACAGTTTCTCGTTTGGCGACTGGCCAGCCAGAAGTCCTTTCGGAAGGATCATCGGCAGCCCAACAGCCGCCGCTGCAGATTGAGCGAATCTTCGACGAGAGACTTTGTGAGACATGGTAGTTTGCTTTTCTGAAGCTGTGGGAAGATCATCAAAGTGAATGGTACCGATATGCTCTTCATTCTCTGGTCCTCAACCAAGCGACCTCATTCGCGAGCAGCTGAGAAAGTATTGAAAGGGCCTGAGAATTCCCTGGGGAAATGCGTAGATTCGGTATGAGTACAAATCGGAACGCATTGCAACACGTAGGAACTCAGGTGAGGAGAAATATCGCGAAGAAGGTGGCCAGACGCAAGTGTCGAGTTCTTGAGAGACTGGAACGAGCGAGGGAGCGGCGGTTTATCAGAGGAATGGATTCCACTCCCGTCATCGGTGCGAATGCAATGCAGTATGAGCTTTCCGAACGAACTCATGCGATCAGCTATGGTGGCATCGGCATGATGCTCAAACTGGCAAGGACGGCAGGCCTGGTCAGTGAAATCGATCGACGCGTGCATCTGCTGAAAGTGCATGCTCCGTATCAGGAGTCGGACCATGTGATGGCCCATGTACTGAACATGCTGTGCGGCGGAACGCGTTTTGAACATCTCGAACTGTTGCGCAACAATGAGACGCTGCTCGATGCCATCGGAGCGGATTCGATTCCCGATCCAACCACAGCTGGAGACTTCTGTCGACGGTTCACTGCAGATGATCTGGACTCATTGACGTCAGCGATTCACGCCACACGACTGAATGTGTGGCGTCAGCAACCAGAGAGTCTTTTCAACCGAAGCACGAAGCCGAACGCACCCGACTGCCGACCATGGAGTTTCGCACGTTTCCGCCGCCGCTAAAGAGGGCATTTTTTACCCCGGAGAGAGGATCCGCTGTTGTGAGTTTCCGAGTTCAGGATATTGGCATCGCCAGGTTCGGGCCTGTTTTCACGCGAATCGAATCCTGCCTGATTACGATTGCGACGAGACATCCTGCCTTTAAGCTGGAACTTCAAGGAGACGCGATCTGGCGTTGGAGAAATCTCTATCAGATTGTCGTCGATCTTGCCGCGAGTTTACGATCAGCATTCCTGATCATTTTGATAACATGGGCGCTTGCCTACCGCTCAATTCGAATTGGTCTGATTGCATTTTTTCCAAATGCATTTCCACTGGCCGTCACGGGAGTTTGGCTTGTGTTCTCGGGATATAACCTTGAACTCGTCAGCGTCTGTGCGTTTACGCTTTGCCTCGGAATTGCTGTCGATGACACGATCCACTTTCTTTCGCGCGACGAAGAAGAACGTACCAGGACCGGCGATCGGGATATTGCAATCCGGCGGGCCTTTACCGGAGTCGAAGTTTTGCTCGTGATGACAACTGTGGTGCTGGTGGCTGGGTTCTCAACGGTAGCGTTCAGTGATTCGCGTGATCATCATATCTTTGCCATGATGGGGGCATTGACAATCGCATGCGCGTTGCTTGGCGACCTGATAATTCTGCCTGCGATGATTTCCTGGCTTGGGCCGAAGAAGTAGTTTGCGTATCCAGGAGAATTATCTTGCTGGAACCTTGCGAACATCTCTTCCCAACGACGGGAAATGCGTTCTTGGTTCGTCTCAAGCGATGGAACGAGACTGCCGAATTCGAAAGCCGTTTGCAGTCGGTTGCAGAGAGAAAGTTGTTTTGTCATAGTCTGCCCGCCTCCGTGGGAGCGATCGTCGCGTTCGTGTTTTGCATGATTGTAAACATGGTGACGATTTTGGTCACAGTTGCCGTCAGGACGGGTGCACTGTTCGTGCCCGCTGCCAATGAAGATGGGCTGTTTGTTTTGTTTGCGGGTGTGTGATCCATGATGTTCGCCGCTCAATCCATCGCTGAATTCTTCCAGACATTTGGTGGATGGCAATATGTGATAGCCGCCGTAATTCATGCGGTGCTGCTGGTTCACGTCTTTGCAGTTTCTCCGTTCGCCTTCATTTGGCTTGAACGAAAAGTTTCGGGCCGAATTCAGGACCGACTTGGTCCCACTCGCGTCGGCGGATTGTTCGGGTGGCTGCAATCACTCGCTGACGGGATTAAGCTGGTTCAAAAAGAAGACCTGTGTCCGCCCGCTGCGGATTCCATGCTGTTCAGGTCGGCCCCATACATTGTCTGCGTGTCGTCATTCGCAGCGTTTATGGTGTTGCCTTTCAGCGATGGTTGGGTGGCGGTGGCGTCTGATTGCGGTTTGTTTATCATGCTTGCGATTCTGTCACTGGAAGTGTTCGGAATCATCATGGCGGGATATTCCAGCGGTTCGAAGTGGTCGCTGTTTGGCGGAATGCGTGAAGCCGCGCAAATGGTGAGCTACGAAATCCCACTGGCTATTTGTGCTTTGGTACCTGTGATTGCGGCTGGGTCGCTGAATCTGGGCGAAATCGGCGGGATGCAGCGTGGCTGGTTCACAAACTGGTTTATGTTTCACGATCCATTCACTTTCATCGCCTTCTTTGTCTATTTTGTGGTGGCAACTGCCAGCTGCAAGCGTGCTCCGTTTGACTTGGCCGAAGCAGAAAGCGAGCTCGTCGGCGGATTTCACACTGAATACAGCGGTATGCGATGGTCGTTCTTCTTCATGGGTGAATATGCCAGCATGTTCGCTGTATGCGGAATCGCATCGATCCTGTTCCTGGGTGGCTGGAACACGGGGATCGCTCCAATCGATAATGTTTTGTACGCCGCTCGCGGTGCGGCCGCGGAAGGTGGCGGCTCAGCTGCTTTGGGATATTTGGCCAACGTGATCGGTGCCGGCATATTTGCGGCTAAGGCTAGCTTCGGTGTGTTTGTGCAGGTTTGGTTGCGATGGACTCTGCCTCGATTGCGAATCGATCAAGTGATTACGACCTGCCTCAAGTATCTAGTTCCCATCAGTTGCTTCCTGTTTCTCGGTGCTACGCTTTGGCCAATCGTGCTCGTCTCAGGCTTGGGGCGGACAACATGGACAAAACCAGTAGGTGACAGGGCGGCATTGGGTTTGCAGGAAACTCGCGAGGCTAGCGCCAATGGGGCAGTTGTTGTCGAGCCGCGAGTTGACGTTGGTTTGATGAGAACAGAATCGAACAAGATTGAGTCGGAAGGAGTTGTGCAGTGAACGGCGAATCCTTCCTCTTTACCGTGTTTGCTCTAGCGACCTGCCTGAGTGCAGTTGCGGTGGTGTTTAGTCAGACCGTTGTTCGGATGGCATTCTGGCTGATTATTGCCTTGGGTAGTACCTCTGCCTTGTTCTTTCTCGCGAACGCAGACTTCGTGGGGGCAGCCCAGTTGCTGATCTACGTGGGCGGCACCTTAGTCTTGCTGGTGTTTGGCGTGATGCTCACGGCCAGTGGTCCGTATCTCAAGATCGCGACATCGCCGGGAGAAATTGTCACGGGTGGTTGCGTCGGTTTGCTGTTTCTGTTTGTCGTGTTTGCATCGCTCAACGGTGTCAAGTGGCGTGAACCATCACAGGAAACGATCACGGCTGCCAACGAGGTCGTTTCAACCGGCAATACGTTGCGGCCTTTGGGATTGAGTTTCCTTGGAAGTCGCCCGGATAAAGATTTAACATCTGATGGAGATACACTTTCTCCTGGGTATCTATTGCCATTTGAAATTGTCTCTGTGCATTTGCTGGTTGTCTTGATTGGCGCTGCGTATCTGGCTCGAGCAAAACGACGGGCTGAAAGTTAATTTGATTCGAAATTTCGGATTTGAAATTTGAAATTAGACGTGTTTGAGGGTGATCTTCCATGCCGGCTGATCTGAATTCCTACCTATTCGTGGGTGCGGTGTTGTTTGTCTGCGGCGTAGTCTGCATGGCGACAAAACGCAACGGTATCGGCGTGTTGATGGGGGTGGAGCTTGTTCTCAACGGAGCCAATGTCAACTTTGTTGCATTTTCACGATTCACTGATCTTGGTCTGGATGGTCAGGTGTTTTCTTTGTTCGTGATTGTGCTGGCCGCTGCCGAGGCGGCTGTGGCTTTGGCTATCGCTCTGAATTTCTACAACAATTATTTGACGATTGATGTGGATCGAGCAAACAAGCTGAAAGGCTGAGGAGTTTTACAGGACGGCCTCTCAGTCAGTTGAATTGTCCCACGACGGCCTGCAAACGCCGTCTTGTTGTTAAAGATTTAAGCACGCTGGTTTTCTGGAATACCCATGGTTGGCGAAACACTAAGAAACCTGTTGATGATCGCATGGCTGCT
>JANOZG010000161.1:0-1889 GCA_031429275.1 Planctomycetota bacterium | reverse complement strand
TTGCCGACAGCGTCCGGCAGAGGACCACTGTTGCCGATACAGGTTGTGCAACCGTAGCCGACGGTCTGGAATCCCAGCGCATCCAGCGACTTGTCCAGCCCTGATTTTTCGAAATATTCGGTGACGACGCGGCTTCCAGGAGCCAGGCTGGTCTTGACCCATGGCTTGCTTGTTAGACCTTTGGCAACGGCGTTGCGAGCGAGCAAGCCCGCACCGATCATCACGCTCGGGTTGCTGGTGTTCGTGCAGCTGGTGATCGCCGCAATGACAACAGCTCCATCGGTGATGCTGGCGTTGCTGCCTTCGACTTTGACCGGAGCGGTAACAGCCGCCTTGCCGAATGTTGTGCTGCGATCTTTCTCCCACGAGGACAGCATGTCCTTCAGCAGGATGCGGTCCTGAGGACGCTTTGGACCGGCCATCGATGGCACGACATCTCCGAGATCCAGCTTCAGCGTGCTGCTGAAACGAGGCTCCGGTGATTCGGCCGTGCGGAACAATCCCTGCGCCTTGTAGTAACGCTCAACGAGATCGATCAACTGTTTTGGACGACCGGTGCGTTCCAGATATCGCAGTGTTTCGGCATCGACCGGGAAGAAGCCCATCGTCGCACCGTATTCAGGAGCCATGTTGGCCAGTGTTGCTCGGTCAGCCAGACTGAGTGCATCCAGGCCTGGACCGTAGAATTCAACGAACTTGCCGACGACTTTGTGAGCTCGCAGCATCTGAGTCACTGTCAACACGAGGTCCGTTGCGGTTGAACCTTCGGGCAGTTGACCAGACAAACGGAAGCCCACAACTTCTGGAGTCAGCATGTAGATTGGCTGACCGAGCATCACCGCTTCGGCTTCAATCCCGCCGACACCCCAACCGACAACGCCGAGTCCATTGATCATCGTTGTGTGGCTGTCGGTGCCTACAAGGCTGTCCGGGTAGGCAACCCCGTCTGTGGTCATGACAACCGTCGCGAGATATTCCAGATTGACCTGATGCACAATCCCGGTTGCTGGTGGGACAACTCGAAAGTTGTTGAACGCTTTCTGGCCCCAGCGCAGGAACTGATAGCGTTCCATGTTGCGTTCGAATTCAATTTCGACGTTGCGCTGCAGAGCAAATTTGTTGGCGAATTCATCAACCTGGACGCTGTGGTCGACGACCAGATCACAAGGGACCAGCGGATTGATCTTCTTCGGATCGCCACCCATTCGCACCATCGCGCTTCGCAGAGCGGCCAGGTCGACGACAGCTGGCACACCGGTGAAGTCCTGCAGGACGACTCGGCCGGGCTTAAACGGCACTTCGACTTCGGCCGGCTTTGCCGCGTTCCAGTTGGCGAGATTATTCACATCGTCAGCGGTGACGATAAAGTTGTCGATGTTTCGCAGGCAGGCTTCGAGCAAGACGCGAATAGAAAATGGCAGCGTGTTGATGTCACCAATGCCGTCTTTGATCAGCTTCGGAAGACTGTAGTATTTCACACTGCCAGCGGAAGTTGAAAGAGTGGATTCGGCACCGAAGGGATTGGTCTTGCTCATGAGTAGGCTCGGAGGTTTTCGAACGGAAGGAATACACGGCCAGCGATGAGTTCAAAGAGATTTGGACGCTGACGGCGGGAATGATAACGAATTGAAACTGGCCAGGGATTGTACCGACAGCCGTGCTTCTCGCATTTGCGAAGAAAATTGACTTGTAGAAAACCAAACCAGGCTCAAACGCAAGTCATGCAAAGCGTTAGCGCGAGATGTGAGTCTCTCGACTTATGAGCTGCGTCGCAAATTGCGGCAGGTGTGATGGAGTTCGTTGATCATCCTGAATCCCGTCGGCGGAGCGACGGGTGTACGGTACGCCCGTCGCTCCGGCGACGGGAAAGTTATGCACCGTGCGCTCAC
>JANOZG010000160.1:0-4205 GCA_031429275.1 Planctomycetota bacterium | reverse complement strand
GAAATCTGGGCCTTTGGTTTTCGCAACCCATGGCGCATGAGTTTTGACAAGGCTCGCGGCGATCTGTGGGTGGGTGATGTCGGCTGGCAACTTTGGGAGATGATTTACCGCGTCGAAAGAGGTGGCAATTATGGCTGGCCGATCATGGAAGGCCCACAACCTGCTTTGCCGGAATCCAAACGCGGCCCCGCGCCGATTCTGCCGCCTACCATCAGCCATCCCCATTCTGAAGCCGCATCCGTCACGGGTGGCTACGTTTATCATGGTCAGCGATTGCCAAGTCTGCAGGATGTTTATGTCTATGGTGATTATCAGACGGGCAAAGTCTGGGGGCTAAAGATGAACGGAACGCAGATCGAATCTCACAAAGAGCTGGCGCAAACACCGCTGCAGCTGGTTTCGTTTGGTGAAAGCAACAACGGCGAATTGTACCTGATCGATCATCAACGCACGCAGCAAATCTACCAACTTGTCGAGAATCCAAACGCGAACCAGCAGGCGAATTTTCCTCGACGATTGAGCGAAACAGGTCTGTTTACGCCTGTGCAGGATCAAGCCCCATCACCCGGCGTGACTTCGTATTCCGTCAACGCGACGCACTGGGCTGATCATACAACTTCAGAGCGGTGGATGGCTCTACCTGGCAACGAGCCCGTAAAAATTGAAAATAACCAACGCTGGCTGTTTCCGAACGGAGCGGTGCTCGCAAAAACCGTCAGTATCGAAATGACGCAAGGTGACGCGGCATCCTCGCGCCGTCTGGAAACTCAGATTCTGCATCGCGAAGATGGATCGTGGCGGCCCTACACGTATCTTTGGAATGAGGATCAGACCGACGCAGAACTTGTGGCTGCGGCCGGAGTGACACTTTCGCTTCGCATCAAAGACCCATCGGCCCCTGAAGGAATTCGCGAGCAGGCGTATCGAGTTGCCAGTCGAGGTGAATGTCAGATGTGTCACAATCCCTGGGTTGAATTGAAAACGTCAGGAGTTGGAATTCAATCAGCGTCACCGCTGGCGCTGACGATCGATCAATTGAACCGAAATCACGGAACCATTGCTTCTGACGAAAACCAGCTGACCGCCCTGCAGCGGCATCAATGGATCAGCGGAGAGGTACCACAAACTCCGTCAGACGCTCCAAAGCTGGCGAATCCCTATGACGCCAAAGCCGATCTGAATGAACGAGTCCGTTCGTATCTTCATGTCAACTGTGCTCACTGTCATCAACCGCACGCCGGCGGCAGCGCGGTGATCGAACTTGCTTCCGATGTGAAGCTGCAGGATGCAAAAATACTGGACGCAAAGCCGGGGCAGGGGGCGTTTGGGATCTCGCATGCTCGCATCGTCGCTCCGCACGATCCGGAAGGATCTGTTTTGTTCTATCGCATGGCGAAAGCCGGAAACGGTCGCATGCCGCGCATCGGTTCGAATGAAGTGGACGAACAAGCTGTGGCCATGATGCATGAATGGATCACAGGGCTATCTTCGCCATCGTCGAATATACTGACGCATGCTGAAGGCAGCATGGCGCATCAAGCGGTGCTCAATTCACTTCCCCAGTTATCTGAAATCGATCGCGCGAAAGCGGTTGAGCAACTTTGCTCATCCACGCGAAGTGCTCTTTCACTCCTGCATTGGGTATCGCAGGATCTGGTCACCGCAGAGCTGCGATCAGAAATCATCTCGCTGGCGTCGAGGCAGTCTCAACCAGAAGTCCGCGATCTGTTTGAACGATTTCTGCCGGCATCCCAACGCTCGAAACGGTTGGGTACAGCCGTCAATGCTGCCGAATTGCTGGCAATGAAATCAGATGTTGAGCAAGGTCGTCAGTTGTTCTTTCGGGAAGGAACGGCATCGTGCAGGAGTTGTCATCGAATCAACTCGGTTGGTGAAACTTTTGGTCCGGATCTGAGCCAGATCGGAAAGAAATATACGCCAGTCGAGATGCTGACGCATCTTCTGGAACCATCAAAATTCATTGACCCAAAATACACCCCGGCTGTTGTCGAGACCACAAGCGGGCTTGTGCATGTCGGTTTGATTGTCGATCGCAATGAGCGTGAAGTGATTCTGAAGAACGCTCAGAACAAAGAGATCCGAATTTCGACAGGCGAAGTCGAGTCACTTGTGACGCAACAAAAATCACTGATGCCTGAACTCCTGCTTCGCGATATGACTCCGCAACAAGCGGCCGATCTCGTGGCGTTTCTGTGTTCGCTGAATGCCATCTGAAAGTCGTTTGCATGCTTGAAGCTTTTGACGATGCATTTTCAAAATTCGCTACAAAGCACCACTCGATGGCGTGGCTGCTCCGTAAGACAATTGTCAGGCAACACGAATCAGCAGCCTTTGCGCGAATTCGCTACCATAAAGAAAATCGCAGGGTAACAGTTGGTACCGAATCTGCTGTTCGCCTACTCGGTCGGCGTTGGATTGATGCTGCTGCGTTTCGTAGCCTCGATCGTGGGCAGTTCGCGGTTGCGCAGGAAGCTTTCGCCGATTACAGATCCAAATCTATTGAAAGTCACCGTCGAACAAGCATTGCGGCTCGGATTGAAACGCATTCCGATCATTTCTCTCTGTCAGCGAGTCTCCGTGCCCGTGGTCGTCGGCATCGTGAAACCGATGATTCTTCTGCCTCCCGCGTTGTTATGCGGCCTCAACCCGCAACAACTCGCCGCAATCCTGAGCCACGAGATGGCTCACATCCGACGGAATGATGTCATCGTCAATCTGCTGCAGCGCATTGTCGAAGCGTTGCTCTTCTTTCATCCTGTCACATGGTGGATCAGCCGCCGAATTCGCATCGAACGCGAGAACTGCTGCGACGACCTGGCAGCTGCGGGTTGCGGACGATTGCCATACGCAGGTGCATTGCTGCAAATGGCGGAACTGTGCGCCACCGTGCGCGGTTTAAAGATCGCTCCGCAACTGGAATCCCTTGCGGCCGACGGCGGCAACACCTCGCAGCTCGGATACCGCATCCGGCGATTGCTTGGCGAAGACGAGTCACCACGCATCTCGTTGACTCGAAGTGCCATCGCCTCCATCACACTCGCCGCAGTCTTCGGAGGTCTGTCAATGATCGCGGTCGCTCAGTCTGGCAGAGAGGATACTTCATTCGACTCGCGTGCTGCGGACGAAGCATTCAGCAACAACACAGATGCGGAAAACTCAGCGCCAGAGCCATTCGCACAAGCGAAGGACGACGTGCCCTCGAATCCATCCGTGCAGAACACCACAGAGGAAGCCAGCGATCCTGCAACAAAACTTGGTCGAGCCATTCACGCGAGTGCGGCCGCGATCGATTGCCGCGCTTCCACTGGGCTTCGAACAATGCGACTCTGGGGATGTTTATCCTCAGTGATCCATCAAAGAATTCATTCGACAATCTCATCCGTTCGCTCGACGCGCCGGATGGCAGTGCGAAGTGGTTTAAGTATCACGCCCAGTTCGGCTGGGACGAAAACCACTACATCGAAGCCACGGGTGGAACACCGACAGACGAAGTTTCGCATTTCCAATGGGGGACGCGGGAGTTGGCCGGCGAGAAAACCGGGCGAGGAGATACTGTCAGCCACGTTCTTAGGCGAGATGCAGCCTCAATGTGGAAGGACGATCACTTGACGTTTCCTAACTATATTCTGGCTACGCGACATAAGTTCTGGTGGGGAGACAATAGCGACGGTCGCAAAATCCTTGCCGGCACTGGTGTCCCACCTGAAATGGCGGAATATGAGCAACTGCCGGACGAAACGATTGATGGAGAACTGTGCCAGGTCGTTCAATCAAAGGCTCGCCAGGAAATGCTCCTGATCAGCAAAGCGTCTGGCCTGCTGCGAGGCTATGTACTGATTGATCCCAGTGGATATGTCGACGATTTTTACAAGTCTGAAGAGCTGAAGAGGATTACCGGAGTCGAATTCTCGTCGCAGCGCGAATACATAGATTGGTCTCGCGATCACGAATCGAAGATGAATGATCAGCAGCAGTGGGTGCTGGCCAGGGCTTGGTCCCTGGCGTGTGACTGGTCCACTCCGAAAGCTTCACTTCTAGTGCGTTTTCGCGACTACCGTGAAATCGCTCCCGGCATTATGTGGCCGTTTCGCGAAGATCGAGTTCAAGGGACAATGCGGAATGAACGCTTCGAGTGCATGCGATCGTACGATCATGTTGAGGAGGTCGTCGTGGATCGAGACCTG
>JANOZG010000159.1:0-15154 GCA_031429275.1 Planctomycetota bacterium | reverse complement strand
GTCGCACGCGACACCACAGGAATCGGCTGCTCCTCAACCGGTCGCTTCGGGCAGCAAGCCTCCGCAGTGGCGTGGAGCACGTCGTCCATCATCAACGGTTGATCTGCCGCCAGCTGCCGATTCAACGCCGAGGCAGTGGCGTGGCCGATGATGTAAGCAGTGGTGCAGCAGTAATTTGGCGTCACTCGTTACTCGTTTAATTAACGACAAGCCGCTGGCGACTGTGTTGCACCATGCGGCGCCGCAAACGCAACTTCAGCGAGCCGAGAGCCGTCAGGCCTCGGACAGTTGCGACTCTGTCATTTGTCCGCAACCAGAGTCCGGCGCATGGCAATTTGTTCGCGTGCTGACGCAGCCCGGCTCGCCGCTCTTCGGTGCGTCGATGCATACCGCGCGAAGAATTAATGAAAACATCTCTGCACGCCTGCTGATAGCACGACCGACGGATGCTGCCTGTCGGCGGATTCACTTCTCCCGCTCTTCGGTCGAGGCTGCAATCTTTGTCGCTTCGACCGCACTGAGTAATTCGTCGCGATTCGAATCGATTAACGTGAATTGTTCCTTTGTCCCAAGGAATTCACGTGCGGACACATCACCGTCCTGATTGCGGTCCATACGTCGGAACCACTCCGGGCCGTCGAGCGAATCCATGCCTGGCAAGATGGCATCCCCTGAGTTCATTTCCGCTGACATCATATTGTTTTGACCGGATGTCCGTCGAAATTCAGGCCGTCCCAGACTGATTGCCAAGACGAATTCCGTGCCGAGTTCTGAATCGGCGAACTTGTTGTCCCCATTGAAATCATAGGGTTTCAAAAACTCAGCACCCGACCGCATTTCTCGGACGGACAGTCTTCGATCGGTGTTCTTATCTAATATCCCGAACAATGTTTTCCCGTCCTGCTTTACGGACACCTGCACTTTGCTGGCAACAGCCATCTGATCGCGTTTTGCGAAAGAAAAGACTTCGTCTCGAGTCACCATCTTGTCGCCGTTGAAATCAACCGCTGCAAAATCGCCTTGTACGCCCGACCGCGTCAAAGCTTCGATCATCCCAGAGAACTCACCTTCATCCAGGTATTGATTTTTGTCAACATCGGACATCACAAAAGTCTGCCCCAGGTATCCCTGCGTATTTTTGCGATCATTGGCAGCTCCACCAAGCGCCTGAACTTTCAGAGGCAATCCGTCAATTGCAAGGCTATATTCTCCGAACACTTGTTTTGCGACGGGCTTGCAGAATTCGGAAGCATCACGACCAATCGCGACTTTGACAGTGCTGGTGTTCGCCTGCACCGAAAGGCCGACTTCCATCACCATATGAAATTGAGGATTCTCCACAATGGCCAGCAACTCTGCGCCTGTGAGACTCCTCTCTGGTGATGCAACCTCCGCCTGATTGAAATGAGTTTGACGCAGCAGGTGTAAAGCGACAATCCCCTCTTTTCCATACCGTTGGGCAATCCGTTCAGTTGCCCGTTCGGCAGATTCGTGATCGATGACGTGAAAGAACGGCAGGCTGACTGCATCCGGCGCAACGGCGGCATTCTGGCTGCGTGGATCGCGATATGGCAGGAGTTCCGAAACGCTGAAGGTTTCATCGTTGTCGAGGTCCCGGAACCGTAATGTTCGCGCAGAGTTACGGAGTTCTTCTTCCGAGATCGCTCCATCGTGATCGATATCCACCAATGAAGCCAGTCGCACAGCATCATCAGCGGCCTGAGGTTGAGCAATCAGGTCAAAGGCGCGAGGAATTCGATTCCTCAGCCACTGTGTAAAATCATCAACAGCGACGTCGACAGGCGTTTGATCAGAAGGCGACGAATTCTCGGATGCCACATTTATGGCTTGCAAAATGTCCGAAGAATTCTGAACGCCGATCAGCTGCTTGATACTTTCTGTGAGCAAATTCAGTTCACTCGCATCCAGTCGTCCGGATTTGTCAACATCCATATCCTTCGCTAAAAACTGGGCGACCCACTCCCGATACGGAACCTTGCTGACTGTCAAACGCATATCAACAAACACTGGTCCCACAGGGGCAAAAACGATCAAAGTTGCTCGATCGACTGAGCGTGGCTGATTCTCCGTACGTGCCCCAACTTCTGCAGGCGATTTTGCGGCCTGTTGACAATACGCCATGCCAGACAAGGCCAACATGAACGTGAATGTCAGAAAACATGCGATGTGTTTAGTCATAGACCGACCAACTTGATACCTGCACGGCATGATGGGCTCCAACATCGTTTGAAGAGTCAATTTGGGCATTTGGTAGATATGCCTGCCGCTCAGCCCAAAAACACTGCAGTTCAATTGCCGAGATGAAGTTGCGCTGACGGCATTTCGTGTAATTCCGTTGTCCATTGAGCCATGATCAGCACCATTTAGTCTATCAATTGCCAACAACTCTGTCGCGTTCTGCCGGGCAGAGTTGCGTTATGGCATCATATGTCGCTCTGCGGAAACATGGCCAATCCCCGTAAGCTCGAAAATCACTGATGTTTGCCAATCTTTACGCACTTTGCGCTCGTGGCATCATTTTTGTTTATACACAAAACAACGGGTGGAACTGAAACGTCTCACAAACGCCGTCACTAGTCCTCATTGAGACCAGTGAACAACGATTGATGAACAGATTATCACGGCACATTGAAGTAGCAACAGAGGTGGCACGGTGAAGGCTCTTGACGTCGCATTAATCTGCAGTGGATCTCCAGGATTCCTACGCAGTCTCGGCACCCTGCTCGCAGGGCGCTGCAGGCTGATGGAATGCTATTCGATCCCGGAAGCAACGCAGATGATTCAGTTGCATGGGCCCGACTTCTCCATCTTTGATGTTCGCGCGGCCTCACCGCAACAATTGGCGCGTGCGTTTGCCGCGGTCAACAACATTAAGACAGGACAAGCCGTCCTGATCAGCGTGCCCGGCCAACTTGACGAGACGCAAATACCACAAGAAGTCTTAACATTCTGTCGCATTATTGAATTGTCGAATCATGATGAAAACTATTATGAACTGGTTGAAAAGATTCTTTCGCCTGAAACTCACGCCAACGGAAATGCAGCAAGCACTTTCGTCGTCGAAAATTTACTGGATTCACACAGGTCACACGACATTGTGTGCGAAACACAACCTGCGTCGTCC
Source organism: Planctomycetota bacterium (assembly GCA_031429275.1). GTDB lineage: Bacteria > Planctomycetota > Planctomycetia > Planctomycetales > Planctomycetaceae > SXXK01. The sequence continues at coordinate 12,009 of JANOZG010000159.1, read as the reverse complement.
AGTCAGTTGAAATCAGGACTCCCTGCTGCCAAGCCACCCCTATCGAGAGTTTCCGACGCACGCGAATCGAAGTCATCTGAAGTTGAATCCAGCGGCATGGCGGACCGCTTCCGTACCCGAACACCGGAACTTCGCACGATGCTGCGTCGGCTGGAAGTCGCAGCACGCCATAATGTCACGATATTGCTGATAGGTGAAACAGGTTCCGGTAAGACACATTTGGCAAGCTTAATTCATGAACTGTCAACACGTTCCAGCGAACCATTTCTACACGTCGCGTGTGGAGCGTTGCCGGGTGAGTTAATCGAAAGCGAATTGTTCGGACACGTCAAAGGTTCGTTCACGAGTGCTCACGCTGACAAGGACGGAAAATTTCTGGTTGCCGGAACTGGCACAATCTTGTTGGACGAAATTGACGTGTTGACACCAGATCAACAGGTCAAACTTCTAAGAGTGATCGAACGTGGTGAGTTTGAGCCAGTGGGCTCAAATCGTACCCTGCATGTAAGAGCTCGAATTATTGCCGCGAGCAATTTGCAACTGCAGCCACTGGTAGAACAGGGACGATTTCGACCGGACTTGTACTATCGTCTGAATACATTGAGCTTCACACTTCCACCGCTTCGAAAGCGGATGCCGGACATTGAACCGCTCGCAAGGTACTTTGTACATCGCCATGCGTCACAGCTGGGAATCGAAGTGGTCGAGATTGTCCCGGAGTTCCTCGAATGTCTGTTGCAATATCCATGGCCCGGAAATGTGCGAGAAATGGAAAACGCAATTCGCAGCGCCGTGATTTACAGTCGGGATGGTGTCATGACTCCCGACACATTGCCGACTCACGTGGTGGATTGCATCTCTGGGCCAGCAAATGATCCGTCAGTGGCTGCGTTTTTCGCGGTCCGCAAGGGGGATTCGCTGGAAGATCGCATCGAAGTCACAGAAAAGGACATCATTGAACAGGCACTCTTGAATAACAACTTCAGTCGCACCAACACTGCAAAACACCTCGGAATCAGTCGTGTTACTCTGTACAACAAAATGCGAAAATACGGAATTTTGCCTGAGCGGTAGTCTCAACAAACAACCAAATCGGAATAGTTCACCAAATCTCTTGACGTTATCCATTCTTCCTCAACAATGCAGCAATCGTATTTAATGTTTCGGGAAGGTTATGCATGCCGTGACTTCCTGTTGTGGCTCCCCGCTGAAAAAGTGCTTGCGTTCCCGGCGTTTCGGTGGCACGTTTGAAAGAGAAGATCGATCACTTGGCGCGTTGGCGACCATTCGGAAATTTGATCGTTGAACATAACGGGCGGAAGTTGTCGTCCCCACTAGAAAGAGGTTTCGAGATGAAAAGTGTAGCAAGTTGGTTTTCGCTAAGTCTGCTGGCTTTGGTTGGACTTGTTCAGGCCCAGGAATTGGCCCCAGTCCCGGATTTGCATGTTCCCGGGATTCCATATTCCCACGGTGATGAAATGATGGAAGAACATTCAGCCGGGCATCCGATCATCGTTGATTCTTCAAATTATGTTGACTCGTCCGTTTACCTCGGCACACTTTTCACACGTGTAAAATATACGGATCTCCATGAAAAGTGTCCGTGCGCGGTTTCAAAGATCATCACTGTTAAAAACCCGTGTCGCAATGATGGCTGCTGTGAGCCTGAAACCGTTTGTATCGAGATCTGTGTTCCGCCATGTGCATGTGAAAAAGTAAAGTGTCGCATGTTTGGCAATCGACTCCGTTACGACTATGGTAAGTACGCCGTCGATGTTCGTATCAAAAGAGGTTACATCCAGGTTGATTACCAGGACTAGAATCTCCCTGATAGTTATTGAAGCTTAAGAACTATTGAGCTTTGTCTGATTAGAAGGTGACTGCAATTCGCGGTCACCTTTTTTTTGTGCGCTCAGGAATCACCATTTTCGCACCCGCAGGTCTCAAAGCAGTCCCTTCCCGGATTTTCATTCAATAAAATCCTGGTATTCTGTTTTCTCCATGACAATGAATGCCGCAGGACGCTTGCAACCCGCGCTTCGGGCTTTGAGAATGCAGTACATTGCATGCTGATTGAGTCTCAGCCGAAATCGTTTGCGCCTGGCGCGACTCAAAAGGGAGGCTGGACAGACGAAGGCCCCTCTTTGAGTCTGGTGAAAAGCTCGAATCAACATCTGCCTCAGGCCAAGCGTGTCGGTCAAAATTTTCGATACGCGAAACCGTTTTAAAACCTGACTATGTCTATTTATTGTCCAAGACCGGGAGTTATTTGATGCGGTTTCCGTATCCGTTCAGCCTAGTCACTATTTCAGCAGTGTTTTTTGGGGGCTCGGCTCAGTTCGTTCTCGCTGCTGACGGCAAAGATCAACCAAATGAGATCGCCCAGTTTTACGGTTTCAGCGGAATCGAGATCTTCAAACTGGAGGCACGTGCGTTTAACCTGCAAGCCGGTGACTTCACCGGCGACGGCTTGAACGACATCATGGTGATCGACAACCAGGACAGTTGTCTGCGACTAATGGCACAGCGAAGCCAGCAGGACCAGAAGGCTGCGAAGTCCGGTGGCAAAGTCAACGATCTTGTTTCGGACTGGCGTTTTGATATTCGAGCGATCCCGGTCGATAAAGCGTTAGCGGGCATGGCAACTGGTGACTTCAACGGCGATGGACGTTTGGATGTCGCGTGTATCGGTTCGCCCGATCAGTTGATCATCCGATATCAGCCCGCAGCCGGAGAAAAAGAATGGACAGAAAAATGGACCACTCGACTTCCCGGCATCGAACCCGTCGCATGGATGATTGCAGCAGGTGATCTCAACTCTGACCATCACGATGACATCGTCGTGCTGGGAAAAGACGTCACTTTTGTTATCCTGCAAAACGACAAAGGCGAAATGCAGACGCCAAAATCACTCATCAATACGTCTCCGCAATTGTCGATGGTGCAAATTGCAGATCTAAACGGCGATGGCCGCAACGACATCTGCTATCTGGCCAATGAAGGCACAACGCGCGGCTTGTGTGCTCGTTTGCAGACAAACGACAATCGGCTGGGACCTGAAGTCCGATTCAGTCTGCAGCAGCCGCGATCCGTCACCCTGGCCAACATCGATCAAAAACCGGGCCACGAAGTGATTACAATCGAATCCCGCAACGGTCGCCTGCAGGTGTCTTCGCTTCAACCGGCAACCCTAAAGGATGGCAGTGTGTCTTCTCGCTTGTTGCAATATGGCATTGGTCCATCAGGTGCCAGTCGCGATCGCGCGGTCGCGATTGGCGATGTCGATGGCGACAAACTTGCCGACGTTGTCGTGACAGATGCTGAACAGGCTCAATTGCTGCTGTATCGTCAGAACGGAATTGACGGGCTTGGTATGGCAGAAACATTTCCAGGTCTCCTGGGCGTTACTGACATCGCTGCGTCGGACCTGGATGCTGACGGCCGATTGGACCTGGTTCTGATGAGCGGCAAAGAGGGCGTGATCGCAAAAAGTCATTTCGAAGACGGCCGCATCACTTTTCCGGAGACGATTGTCAAGAAGCCTGAAGGCAGCGAATTTGCTGCAATCGATGTACTAAACTCCGGCGATAAGGTTCAGATCATAGTTGCTCTGACGACTGGAACTGGTGCCAGCAGTAAACTGACTTTCCAGCGACTCGTTCGCAACGACAATGGAGAATGGCTGCCCGCAAAGGATGCTGAGAAGATTGAATTGGCAGGAGCTGTTGGCAGTCGCGGCGTTCGACTGGTGCGTATGGACGCTAATGGCGATGGCAGAACAGATTTGCTGTCGATTCCAACCGGTACATCAAAAGCCGGCGTGCAGGTATTGCTTCAAAAGGACGATGGTTCGCTTGAGCTCGCTCAGGATAAAACTCGCCTTGATCTTGGCGTCTCCGCTGCTGGCAGAACTTTTGTCCACAACGATCGACTTTTGGTCGCCCGCGATTCGTTCGCTCGCTCTATGTCTTTTGGTACTGACGGCTGGAAGGTAGGAGACCAATTCAACGCTGGCGAAACATCCGCCAGCCTGGAAGGCGTCGCCGTCCTTGATCTGGACCAACAGCCCGGCGAAGAAATTGTCCTGGTAGATACCGGCGTGAAGAAACTGCGAGTTCTGCGACAGGAAGACGGCGTGTACCGCCCGTGGAAGGAAGTTGATCTCGGTTCCATGCAGTTCAGTTCCTCCGCTGTCGCGGATCTCAATGGCGATGGCCGAAGCGACCTGCTTCTTGTTGGAGCACAACATTTTTCCGTGCTGTACTCGGGTCGCTCGGATTCGGAAATGGAAGAACTGGCCTCGTTCGAATCTGATCGCGAATCCAGCTACCCTGCAGACGTCATCGTCGGAGATATCAACGGTGACGGCCAGGTTGATTTGACTGTCATCGACACTAGTATCGATGGTCTGGAGATCCTGAGATTCAACCAGGATAGTGGAATCAAGGCAGCGACACATTTCCGAGTGTTCGAAGAGAAACGTTTAGTGTCGTCGGATGAAGATCGGGGCACAGAACCTCGTGAGGGAATCGTGACTGATGTGACTTCCGATGGCCGCATGGATCTGATTGTTCTGTGTCATGACCGTCTGATTCTGTATCCGCAGGATGCTGGTGAATCGAAAAAATGATGTCGATCTGAAACTAAGGACTCAACCAGTACTCATCTTTGTATTCCTGCAATTCACGAAAGTCGCCACATGCAACTTGGATTCGTAAGTGCCATCCTTCCCGAACAATCCTTCGACCGAACGTTTCAGATCGCGGAGGAAATCGGTTACGACTGTGTGGAAGTATGCTGCTGGCCTTCCGGCAAAGCCGAGCGCCGTTATGCAGGTGTCAGTCACATTGATGTCGGCCAATTGACGGAACAACTGATTGGCCACATTCGAGCAATCACAGAATCGACTGGCGTGCTGATCAGCGCCCTGGGATATTATCCGAATCCACTAAGCCCGGTTGCCGCCGAAGCGGATGCTGCTGTAACTCATCTGCGAGCCGTGATTGAAGCCGCCTATCGTCTTGGCCTGGCCCACGTAAATACGTTTGTCGGCCGCGACTGGACAGTGTCGGTCGATGACAATTGGCCACGATTTTTAACGACATGGAAACCACTCATTGACGTGGCGGAAGATCGCGGTGTTCGCATTGGCATCGAGAACTGCCCAATGCTGTTTAGTGCAGATGAGTGGCCAGGCGGAAAAAATCTGGCCACGACGCCTGAAATCTGGACACGCATGTTTTCTGACATTCATTCCGATTGCTTCGGACTGAATTACGACCCGTCGCACATGATCTGGCAGCATATGGATTACCTGGCTCCGATGCGTGACTTCAGTGACAAACTGTTTCACATTCATGCCAAAGACGTTCGCATTGATCGTCATCGCCTGGATCGTGTTGGAATTATGGCTCACCCGGCGAAATTCCATACCCCAAAATTGCCAGGCATGGGCGACGTCAATTGGGGGCAGTTTTTCTCAACACTCACCGACTGCGGCTATCGCGGCCCGGTCTGCGTTGAAGTCGAAGACCGGGCCTACGAAGGCAGTCTGGACGAAAGGATCAAATCACTGCAACAGAGCCACACCTACCTGCGAAATTTTGTGCCAGCGTAGTGCTTTGTTATCCTTTAGAATTGGGGTTGAGTTGTATAATTGTACGCCGGACTTCCAGTCCGTCGGCGGCACCTTTATCGACGGACTGGAAGTGCGTCGTACCCCAAAACTGAGGCTTGACAAACCAGCAGGCTCGTGGTCAACACAGCAACCAAAGGTCCCGCGATAAGAAGCCACTCTTGTGGAGGTTCAGTTAACATTCGTGTTCGCCGTCTCAACGGCATCGCCCCAGATGTACCAGTTCGGATAAACCCAAACCCAGTGCCCGGCTGGCAGGTCGGTGTGGCCTGAATAGGAAGTGCCATCCCACTGACCATAGTCCTTGAATTCGCCGTAGGTTGAGGCATCGCTTCGGACTTCAATCTTCTTCAGCAAGCGGCGGTACTTGCCATCGACTGTCGCCTTTATGCGAGCATCGTTGGTGGAAAGTTCAGCCGGCAGAGTTGCCGGGGCCACGGTTTCATGCATCGTCAAACGAGGATCAGTGACTGAATCGCCTTTTAATCGCATCACACCGCGAACCAGATCGGTGAACTCAGTCCGTTCGCCGTTGTGATCTGTAGATAGGGACGCATCGGCGATCGAAAGCACGTTTTGCAGAGTCCAGTTGCCTCGGAACTTCGACTCGCGAATCTGCATTCCGAACGAAGCTACAGCGGCAGCAAATCGGAAGTCGACGTTGCTGTCCGAAAGCTGAACATCGGAATTCATCGCCGCGTAATCCTGCGACTTCTCACTGGTTTCGGCGTCCGGCAGTTTGTGTCGCAGCTTGACGGTGAAGAGTCGGTCGTCATTCACGTCCGATTTCGGTTCCGCATAGTTGGTGTCTAACGTTTGTTGAGCCAGCCAGGCGGCTTTCGGCACGATCTCGTAAAGAGCCGTCACTGAATGACCAGCTCCGATTTCCCCCGCATCCTTAGTGTCGTCGTCGAAGTCTTTCGCAGCGAGCACTCGGTTTTCGTAACCGATCAGGCGGTAGGCACCGACCGTGGAAATGTTGAATTCCAACTGCATCTTCACGTCCTTCGCGACGGTGATCAGAGTGCCGCTGAGCTGTTCGCCGAAGACCTTGCGAGCTTCCCCGAGCCCATCAATGTAGCCGTAGTTGCCGTTGCCTTTGTCGGCCAGCTTTTCAAGCTTTGCGTCCTTGAGGTTACCCATGCCAAATCCGAAGACACTCAGGAAAACACCGCTGGCGGCTTTCTCCTGAATGATCTCGACCAGAGTGTTGTCATCACTCACGCCGACGTTGAAGTCGCCGTCCGTGCAAAGGATCACTCGATTCGCGCCGCCTTTGATGAACGACTGAATTGCCGTGTCGTAAGCGATGTTGATTCCGGCAGCTCCGTTCGTCGAGCCGCCAGATTTCAGAGAATCAATGGCCTGCTGAATGGCGGTTCGCTGTGATCCCGAAGTGGAATTCAGTTTCAACCCCGCTTCACCGGCATATGTAACGATGGCGATTTGATCGTTCTCGCCCATCTTCGAAACCAGCACGCTGAGTGCCTGTTTGACGAGCGGCAGTTTATTTTCAGCCGCCATTGACCCTGACACGTCAATCAGAAACACCAGGTTCGTCGCAGGCCGTTGGTTTTCAGCGATTGATTTGGCTTTCAGACCGACTCGAGCCAGCTTGTTCTGCGGGTTCCATGGGCACGTCGCCACATCAATGTTAACTGAGAATGGACTTCCATCAGCAGGCTCTGGATAGTCGTAACGAAAGTAGTTGACGAGTTCCTCAATCCGCACCGCATTCGCCGGCGGTAGTTGTCCCTGTTGAATGAACCGTCGCATGTTCGCATACGACGCAGTATCGACATCAATCGAAAACGTCGACAGCGGCTTTTCCATCGGTGTGAGGAATGCGTTTTCGACGATGGGCTCATAGGCTTCGTGCTCGCGACGTATCGCTTCATCGACGTTGCGGAAGCGGGCGAAATTCTCTTTACTTAGTCCCACACTTTCGTCAAGTCGCCGCAACTCGAGGGATTCGCCACGAGCTGCGTAGCCACTACCAGCGATTTCGCCATATGCGTCTTGAACACTAGATTCGTAATCCAAGGCAGCTGATGCTTTGGAATCACCGGAGGACATTCTTTCAAGATTAAATGGCTTACCTGCAGCGGCAACGGATAACCTCCTGCTTTCAGATTCAGCGAGAACTTCCAATCCGCCGGATTCCTTTGATTCAACGACACCTGAATCCAAACTGGATAACTCAACGGCATCGATCTTCCCATCACGCTGGCCGCTCTGGGCAATCAGAGCTGGACCACTGGCTTGTACGCCAGACATGACGAGATTGCTTTTTGAATCGTTCGAGTCTCCGCTGTGATCGTTTTGTTTAACTTCGTTGCCAGTGGAATTCCCTGCCATCACGGTTGAAGGATTTGAAGTTGCTTCCGCTACGGAAGCAACTTCTGGCGATGAAAGCTCCGAAGAAAGGGCAGTGAAATCACCAGGCTTTGTGTCTTCTTCCAGGTCAACCGCATTCTTGTCGCTCCGTTCTTCTGACCCAGGATGTGGCTCGGGCATCGTAATCTGCGCGAGCGATTCCTTGATTGTGCTAGCCGCCTCTTTGCCTTCGTCTCGAGACTGAATTCGATCACTAATAGCCTCCGGACCTGACGAACCAGAGGCTAGCTCTGACGTCTCCATCCCTGCGTGCGGCATCGTCCGACTTGTGTCTACGCCCGAAGTTGGCTCGGCGGACGCAATTGTCAATTCACTGTTTGTTGGCGATGGACCATCAAGTTGAAGAATGCGCGATACGTATGGAATCGCAAGAGCCAAGGCAGCAACGCCAGCAACCGTCGTGGCCGTTCTCGCTATCGTGCCCCAACGGGATTTGGACTCTACGGAGTCAGAAACGACAGTCCGGCGAGCGGCTGCGCGTAAGCCCAAGAGCTCGCCATTATCAAAACTCACGGCTTGTTCGACAGCGTGGCGTTGCACCATTGTCAGCGTCAACGAAGGCTCAAACGTGAGTTCTCTGGACAGAAGTCCGATGGTCTCGCGAATCTCCTCCAGAGCCGTTCGAGCTTCTGCAGAGTCAGCCAGCATGGCCTCCACCTGAGCCCGTTCAATGGGATCGAGTTCACCCAGAGCATAAGCCGTCAGACGAGGATCGTCGGGTTGAAAGTTGAATTGTGTCATGGGATACCTTTGCCAAAAAACATGAATTCATTGTAGGCCGGACAAAGCGTAACGCCGTTCCGGCAGTTCGTCTGAATAATTGAATTTACAGCCAGCCGTAGGACGGGTCTCCAGACCCGTCCAGACAAGTTCTTGAAACAGGCAAACACAACGGTTGAGAAAACTACCCGTCAAGGAATGTGACTCATTTTCCTGCCCATAATTCTTCTGCCCAAACTGCGATTCGACCGCATTCGGTCAGGACGGGACTGGAGTCCCGTCCTACGTCGATCTTTCCCCTGCAGACAACAACTGCTCGCTCTGCAAGAGTTCCCGCAGACGCTTCAGCGCCGTGTGGAGCAGAAATCCAACATTCGTCACCGACAATCCCGTGACGTCTGCGATTTCCTGGTACGTCATCTCGTTCTGAAACTTTAGTCGGACGACCTCCTGCTGATTGTCGGGAAGCTGATCCAGCATTCGAAACACTTTGTTGGCCGAATCGCGCGCGATCACGCTGGCTTCGGGCGATGGCTGCAACGTCGATGGCTGCTCAGTGAGTTCCGCAGCGGTTGTCATGCGTCGTTCCTTCCGTTGAAGATCGAAAGCTCCATTTCGACACACCGTGAACAGCCATGGGCCCAGATTCCCGTGGAAGCTGCCCGGCGGCTGCCGACAGAGCTTGAGAAACGTGTCCTGCACAACATCCCGCGCGTGATCCAGGTTTCCCGTCAGCCTCAGCGCGTAGTGAATCAGCGGACTCTCGTATTGCTCGATCGCCCGCTTGATGAACTCAGATTGCGGAATCATCAAATCTGATTCCGCTGAAGTCCCCGATTCCGGCATCGAGATCGATTCTCGCACCGAATCATGGTCCTGAGACTGACTCATCGTTCTCCCTTCGTCCACGGCAACGTCATGCATTTGAGATGACGATTGACTTGCGGGGCACCTTAGACGAATTTTCAGATTTTGTCGTCGAACCTGGTTTTTAGCCCGCCACAGTCAGATAAACGCCGACCAATGCCACCATTGCACCGAAGATTCCGCGAATCGTAATGCGGTATCCGTACACGATGCGAAGAATGGGTGTTACGAACAACGGCGTGGTGCAGGTCAGGGTAATCGCGATCGCCAACTGAGAGTGTCGGTAAGCAATTTGACTCATCCAGATCCCCAGCCACGGTCCGCACACAACGGCCGGTAAGTACGTCCGTAACGCTGACCACTCAAATGATTTTCGAGCGGTCGCCGCCAAAGTTCCGGTCACCAGTGCTGCGATAATCGAAAAACTTGATGCCACGCAGACGCGAATAACGGTGGCTTCCAGCGGGTCGCAACCGGACGCAGCAAACGCCTCGCTCCCAAGAGTTCCCAGCCGGCTGAACGACGCTCCGCAGGCGTTGCAGAGCGACGCCAGCAACCCCATCACGATGCCACGGGTGACTGATGCGGGCAGATAACCAACTGCTTCCTGAGTCGCACTTCGTTCTGCAACGACGATTGTGATTCCGGTGAATGTCAACAGAATTCCGAACATGCTGACGGCCGTCAATGATTCGCCAAGCACGACCCAGCCGATAATGGTGGCAAAGAGTGGCGAAGTTGTGGAGACCATCAAAGCACGGCGTGGTCCGAGAATCTGCAGGCTGCGAAAGTAGAATGTGTCGCCGATGACAATTCCGATAACACTACTGATCGCCAGCAAGATCCATGTGGTCACATCGGCAGCAAACATCGTCCGACCGCCGATCGATGTCACGACGAAAAGATGCATGCACAGAACGAGCGACGCCAGGAAGTTCTTTCCGAAATTGATCTGCCACGCAGACAGTTGAGTTCGACTATAAAAAAGACTCGCGCACGCCCACAAAGCCGCTGCGCTCAATGCGGCAGTTTCTCCCGTTCCCATGTTCCTGTTCGCAGTAAACATTATGTTCTTGAACTGCGGCCATGATCGGAGGAATCTCAGCTCTGGTCAACGGCCAGTAATGACACTCTTGCCCGGAATAGCCCGGTTTCCGACGATCAGTAGACGGTGACAACAATGTGTCTAAGCTGAAAGGAATGGATGCGGGCCTCAAATGAGGCGAGTATTTTTCCATGGACGGCCCGATGAAGGCACGTCCGATTCTCTGGGTCTGGCGAGTCAGTCATTTTTGGTGAGAGAATCATGTATATTTCAGACCGTTATGGACGACCAGCGTTCGCTCTGCCATAACACGTGTCCTGCATGTTGAATTGTATTGACCATCAGAATTCGGAAAACTGCCATGCGAAGAATTGAAGTTTATATTGCGGTGTGCTTGGTGCTGTTGAGTTCCTTTGCGACCGCAGATAACTGGGGACATTGGCGCGGGCCGACAGGAAATGGGACAGCATTGAATGCTTCGCCGCCAACAGAATGGAGCAGCACGAAGAACGTGAAATGGAAAGCCGAAGTTCCCGGCATCGGCTCGTCATCGCCTGTGGTCTGGGGAGATCAGGTTTTCGTCACGACGGCCGTTTCAAAAGATGGCAGAGATGCTCGCAGCCTGACCACACTGGAATTCCAGTTGCTGTGCTTTGATCGCAAGACCGGAAAACAGGTCTGGCAAAAGACAGCCGTTGTTGCGAAACCTCACGAGGAAACTCATAACACGAATGGCTTCGCGTCTGCGTCACCATGCACCGATGGCGAACACGTCTACGCTCACTTTGGTTCACGCGGGTTGTATTGCTATACGATGTCCGGCGACCTGATTTGGAAGCGTGATGATTTCGGAAAGATGGAAACTCGCAACAGCTTCGGTGAAGGTAGCTCCCCGACTCTGGAAGGCAACATGATTCTTCTGCCATGGGACCATGAAGGACCGTCAGCTTTGTACGCAATCGACAAACTGACAGGAAAGAACATCTGGAAGACTGATCGCGATGAACCATCCTGCTGGGCGACGCCATTGGTTGTTAAGAATGGCGGGCGCAAGCAAGTCGTACTGAATGGCCAAACGTGTGCTCGCAGCTACGACCTTGAAACTGGCAAAGAACTTTGGCGATGCGCCGGACAGACAGAGCGTCCGTGTGCTTCACCGGTGGCCGACAAAGATATGGTCTACGTAGGCAGTGGCCACCGGGGATCATTCTTTGGAGCGTTTCGGCTGGACGGCAAGGGTGACATCCAGGGAACGAAGAACGTTGCCTGGACCATCACCAGTCCAGACACACCGGATATTGGTTCCCCATTGTTGTCCAACGGTCGCATCTACTTTCACAAGGGC
>JANOZG010000158.1:0-7044 GCA_031429275.1 Planctomycetota bacterium | reverse complement strand
CAATAACACCGTCCTGTCAAACAGACTGGAAGGTATTTATGTTCTTAACAGCGCCACAAATACTCAGTTGCAAAACAACTCTGCCGATCCGCTTGAGCAAGTTGTGACCAACGTCGCAACCGCGAACATCGAAATTCGAGTCCAGGAAAACTTGATCCAATCAAACGGCAACGGTACCAATCGGTCACGCATTCCGATCGAACGGTCATTTGGGAGTGACGACAGGACTGGTGCCTATCTTGCCGACTGGTCGCACGACACACAATTGACAACTGGTACTCTTGGAGGTTTGGTTATTCGAGTGGGTACTGTTGATACGATTGGCGGGCTTAATGTTGCAAGCGCAGGATTTGAGCTCGGTCAGTCCGGTGTCGACGCTGAAATCTGGAAGAATACATTTGATGGCAACTTTGGTGCGGATGTGTATTTTGACAATTTTACGTCGGCACTTGCTCCTCAGACATTTGGGGACTTCAATGATGGAGAAGGATTTGGTCCGATTGGCTGGCGAGATCCGCTTTCAAGGTTTGACCTTTCGTTTCGGGAAAACGTGGGCAACTCGATCGACGTTATCAACGGCTTTGCGTACCAGGATAACTGGGAACCTGAGTTTAAGTCGAGAGACCAGATTACCTCGTCCGCTCCGAATCATGGCCACCTCAATAATGGAGCGGGACATTGGTTGACACGAGGAAACGCAGTATCCCGCAAACGCAATATGACGCGCACGATCGGTCGAATAGACGATCTTATTGGGGACATTCCAGGCTCTCACCCGATCACTCCTGCCCCCGATTGGAGTTACGATGGCACAGGTACAACGACATGGCGAATCGAATCCGATTTTGTAAATCCATTAACGCTGGTTAATACGAACACTTTCCCACAATCCAGTTCGACAGATGGATTCAGCAGTTTCTTTACCGTCGTAGGTTTGGCGAATACTCAAGCACTCTTCGTGGATCAGTGGGATTATCAGTGGGATACAGGTGTTAATACTCCGTCGTTTACTGGAGTGACACCGTATTCGCTGTCTCGAGGTGATATTTTCAACGTGCGACCGGGCGAGAATCCGATCGTTGCCGACGAATTGGACGACAACGACTCATTTGTATCGGCGTACAGATTAGGAACCCTCGCCGGGGCGGCGAATTCCGTGAATGCCCGCACAACAGACTCAAATCTGAACCTGAACATTAAGGGCGACCGGGATTACTACCGATTCACTGCTGCCGGAACCGGGCCATTGAATGTGAACATGAGTGTCACCGATTCAGTCGGAGACTTTGTTCAATACATGATCTATGAAGTTGATTCGTCTCTTCGGCAAGAAGAGCTTCCCATGGTCTTCAACGCGGATCAATCTCCAAGATACACGGTTGCTGGCGCAGGGCAAAACCGAACATTAACCGTAAATGTCGTCGCTGGTCGAGATTACGTCGTCGAAGTTCTCAGCACAACCGCAGATAATACTGGCTTTGACGTCAATGGCAAGACGTTCAACTACGGCACAACTCGGAGCTACCAGCTTTCGATCGACGCACCGGCGGCAGCACCTCCGGGTGGTGGCGGTGGAAGCACGGGTGGCGGTTCTTCGAGTGGTCTGGGATCTGGTGGTACTCTCGGCGGCAGCGGTGCCAAGATTGATTTCGTGGTAGATCCTCCGACGGTTGGCAATCCGCCCGGTGGAAATGTGCCGGGGGCCATTCCGACGGCGGCGTTTGTGGCCGTCGCACCGGACCCTCGTACTACTGCTGTTGATTTACTGACCCTGAACTTCAGCGAAGATGTCACCGGCGTTGATATCACGGATCTACGTTTGACTCGAAATGGCGTCGCCATACCCTTGACGGCAGGTATGCTTGTGGCAACGCCGGGCACCACTGCTCAATACAAGCTGAATGTTGCAACGGTCACGGGTGAAGCGGGGACTTACGTTGTTACGTTAATTGCAGCAGCTTCCGGCATCAGGGATACTGACACCAGCTTACTGGCTGCCGATGCCTCCGACACATGGACCGTAGCAAACACAGTGACAACAACGCTGGATACAGCAGATACCGTTGTTGGCGACGGAATTGGGAAGGACATCAATAACCAGATATCGTTACGTGCTTCCGTCATGGAAAGCAATGCAACGGCCGGCGACGACGTGATCGTGCTCGGTATTGGTACATACACCTTAACTCGAGCGGGTCGGTTCGAAGACGACAGTGTGTTTGGCGACCTGGATGTGAAAGGCAATCTGACGATTCGCGGTGCTGGTGCTTCCAGGACGATTATCAGCGCCGCTCAGCTCGACAGAGTGTTTCACGTTTCCCCTGGTGCTTCGCTGACACTGGAGGACCTGACCGTGACCGGCGGTGAAGCCTATGATGGCGGTGGTATCTTTAGCGAAGGGGCTGTGGTCGTCATGGGATCGCCGACGATTGCGGGCGGCAGACTGACTTTGAAAAATGTCAACGTGAGGAACAACGAAGCCTTCAACCAGGGCGGTGGAATCTTCACTGCTGGTACTTTGACGGCCACCGGATCTGCGATCGTTCAGAACGAGGCTGGCTCACGTGGTGGTGCCGTGAACAATACTGGCAATTCTTCGTACCTGAACACGACGATATCGGCCAATGAGTCTGTTTCTCGTGGCGGTGGTGTCTTCAATGAGTCAGGTTCATTTGCCGGCATGATTAACGTCACAATCGCTGACAATGCGACAGGTTCGCGTGGTGGCGGGATTGGCAACGATTTGTCGTTCGCAACACGGCTGGCAAATTCCATCCTCGAACGCAACAGTACAGATGCTCTCGTGCCCGTGACAAACCGATCCACGCACAAGGATCTGTTGGGTGTCATTAATTCGCAAGGCCACAATTCCATTCAGGTACTGGACGCTCGCAGTTCGACAGCTACGGCCGCCGGACTTCAGACGTCCGATAAATTTGGACGTGATGCTACGCCTCTGGCAAACCGTACAACCGCCCTGCAGTTCAATGCTTCCGGTAATAACGGCGTTGGTTACAATGCTTTGATTCTGAGCGGTGGCGGAGTTGACGCTGGCAACAACGCACTCTATCCCGTGAATCCACTGGGACAGTTTGATGCAATTGGCAACTCTCGTCTGATTGAAGGCAACGGAGATGGCATCATTACGATCGACCAGGGGGCTGTCGAGTATCAGGTGAACACCCCTGTGGCTCTGTTTGTGGCGACCCCAAACCCGGCAGGGCTGGGTGAACTGGTGACGTTCAATGGTATTACTTCCACGCATCCAAATCCGGCCATTGGTCGTATTGTCACATGGCAGTGGGACTTCGACTGGAATCCAACGGGGCTCACACAGACATTGCCGCCAACCGATCCCGCCTACGATCCGTACCAGCATTTCACGATAGACGCGACGGGAAGTTCATCGACGCATGCCTACACCAATGCAACTCGAACTTCTTATATCGTTCGCCTGATAGTGACGGACAACTTCGGTAACAGAGGATTCGCTGATCAAGTCATCACGGTTGGCAAGCCAACGAAGCCAGTTGTGCTGCGTCCTTTTGAGCACACAAGTGATCTCACCCCAACAATTACATGGCAGGCCAGCCCCGCTAAGTATCGGATTCAGGTGGACAATGTCACTACAAATCAGTTAAACGTGATTGACGTCAGCAATCTTACGACGACCAGTTTTACTCCGACGACAAATCTGCCAGTCGGTCGATATAAGGTCACCGTGACGGCGACGAATGGCAGCGGCTCGACCGTCAGCAATGCCTACTTCTTTAACGTGACCTTGCCCGTCGCAACTTCGCCGATTGGCAGTACGTTCGATCTCACGCCTGTACTCAAATGGTCAGCAGTGCCTGGCACATCGCGGTACGACGTGTGGGTCAATCAGACGCTGCCCACAGTCAAAAACCAGGTTTACAGGAATCAGTTAGTCTCATCGACGAGCGTCGAACTGTTCACATCCCTTGGACTTGGTAAGTTTACCTGGTGGGTGCGAGCTTATGATGCAGACGGTAATGTGGGTGACTGGAGTCAGCCTGCGACATTCACCATTGATCGTCCGGCAATTACCTCACCGGCACGAGCCACGCTTGATACAACACCAACCTTCACATGGACGAATCTTGGTGCGCCACGTTACGAGTTGTGGGTCGATCAGGTGGGTGGAACAAAAAGAATCATCTATCAGCCGGCTCTTACCACGAATACATTCACGCCGACGACTCCTCTTCCAAACGGATCATACGACGTTTGGGTACGAGCCATCGGAACAGATGGTGAAGCTGGCGCATGGAGCATGCGTTACCGATTCCAGATGGACTATCGAGTCGGGCCTGTGACCGTTTCTCCCGTTGGAGTCACAACGGACACGACACCGACATTTACCTGGAATGCGATCGATGGAGCGGTCAGCTACAACCTGTGGGTTGATAACCTGACTACTGGAGTGATGAGAACGATCTATGTGAATGTGCCACATGTCAACGGGGTGGCCCAAATCACGTACACACCACCTTCGCCGATGCGGGCCAGTGACTACCGCTGGTGGGTACAGGCTGTTGCTGCAAATGGCGACACTACAGGCTGGAGTATTCAGAAAGACTTCCTGATTCCGATTCCAACTCTCTTTGCACCATTAGGCACCGTCACAACCGGCACTCCGACATTCCGATGGAGTGGTGTTAATGAATTTGTCCGCTATGACCTGTGGGTGGATAATCTCACAACCGGTGCGACTCAGGTAATCCGTGAACAGAATCTGCCGGCGACTCCAAAGAGCTACGTCCCGCCGCTCCCTTTGCGAAATGGAGATTTCCGAGCCTGGATTCGTGGGATTGACAAAGACGGACTCTATTCCAGCTGGAGTGCATTTGCCGACTTTACGGTGGATGCGTCACCGTCCAATGCTCCTATTCTGCTGTCACCGTCAAACTTTACGACGAACAACAGACCGACGTTCTTCTGGCAGGGTGTTGCAAACGCCAGGTCCTACGAAATCCTTGTTAAAGATGTGACCAACCCTGCACAGCCGACAGTCATCAATTTCAATGGCATCGCGGGGACTGCGACTTCGTATACGGCCACCACGACCCTTGCTCCAAATCGGATGTATCGGTGGTGGGTTCGAGTTGTCACTACAAACAACTTAACAAGTCCGTGGAGCCAGCCGCTCGATTTCCGTATTGTTTCATCTGATGGACTTCCAGAGTCGGCAGAATCCAACGACATGCCAGGGGCAAACCTACTGGCTTCGGTCGTCGTCGATGCCTATGCAGATCAGCTTCCAGAAGATGATGTGCGAAGTATCACAGCCCACCCGGCAGGTACAATCGTGCAGTTATCTCCTGAAGCAACAGAGAGCTTCCTTGCAGAGCCCGCAGTTTCAGCGGATCCGGTGCAGCCGGTGGCTGGCATCGATGCCTTGATGGAAGAGTTCGCTCTGGATTCATTCTTCATGGGCGACTTTGATTCTGAATCTGTCCTGACTGCGACTTCGCCAGTCGTTGTCGTGCCTGCTGTGACTGCAGGTAGATCGACCGTTTCAGACGAAGAAAAGACTGTGGATGCCATCACCGCCGGTCTGTTGGCTGCTTTTGTTTTGCCACGTGCTGTCACTAAGCAGGACGAAAAACGGAAGTCTCAGCGATAACCGTTTTGACTCTGCAATCTTGATCTGAACAGAAGCCCGACCTTTCATGAAGTCGGGCTTCTGTCGTTTGGCCAACGCCATGCTTGTTCGAATTGCAATTCTGTGAACAGACTAAACATTCGGTGTATCCGGGAGTAACATGCCTGCTGGTGATTCCTGATTATCGCCCCGCAATGCCGGACCATCTCGCCAACGTCGTGTCGCAGTATGCTGAAACCACACACTACTATTCTGTTTGCCGTTGCAATTTGCGGCGTGTTGTCCGTTGTCGACGACTCAGCAGCTGACGAGGGAATCGACTTCGAAACTCAAGTACGTCCGTTGCTGATGCAGCACTGCTCAAAGTGTCACGGTGCTGATGTTCGAAAGAGCGGACTTAGGCTCGACGCAAAGCACACGGCTTTTAATGGCGGTGACAGCGGGGCCGTGATCGTTGCGGGCGACTCCGGCAAAAGCGAATTGGTACGTCGCATTACAAGTTCTGATCCTGATGTTCGCATGCCTCCCGCAGGATCGCCTCCCACGGAATCGGCTTTAAGTTCCAGCCAGATTCAGCTACTCACGAAATGGATTGACGCTGGTGCGCATTGGCCGGAAACCGAGTACGATCGCGCGGCGATGCATGATCCCCGACTGGAACATTGGGCGTGGCAGCCCCTGCAGGAAGTGTCACCGCCGGCGACGTCTGACCAATTTGACGCGACGATCAGAAACGATGTGGATCGTTTCATCCTGAAAAATCTGCAGGAAGAACAGCTCACTTTCTCCGCGCCAGCCGACAGACACGCATTGATTCGGCGGTTGGCATTCGATCTGCATGGACTTCCCCCTTCGATCTCTGAAGTCGATCAATTTGTCAGTGATCCTGCGCCAGATGCCTTCGAACGACTGGTGGATCGCATGCTGGCTTCGCCTCGCTATGGTGAACGATGGGCCCGGCACTGGCTGGACATTGCACACTATGCCGACACTCATGGCTTTGAGCGCGACCAGCGTCGGGATCACGCATGGCATTATCGAGACTGGGTGATTCGGGCTCTCAACACGGACATGCCCTATGACCAATTTCTGCGGGACCAGATTGCCGGTGATGTGCTGCGACCTGATGATAAAGATGCGATCGCCGCAACTGGATTTCTTGCCGCGGGGCCCTGGGATTTTGTTGGCCAGTCAGAAACGCCAAGTCCCGTATTGAAACGCCTGGCTCGTGCAGACGATCTCGACGACATGGTTACCCAGGTGATGACGGCCTCCTGTGGCATCACGATCAACTGCGCCCGTTGTCACGATCATAAACTGGACCCGATTTCGCAACGTGAATATTACTCGCTGTGGTCTGTGTTTTCCGGTGTGAAGCGAGGGGATCGTATCCTGTCGCCGCCTGAACAACAGCAAGT
>JANOZG010000157.1:0-12955 GCA_031429275.1 Planctomycetota bacterium | reverse complement strand
GGGGTGTCCCAGATGCAATTGAGCCATGACACAGGGTTACCGAAGTCCACGATTTCCGAAGTGCTTGCCCGAAAGAAGACATTCAGTCGGCAGATGATCCGCAAACTGGCCGAGTACTTCCATGTCGATGTTAGCGTGTTGGCAGCGAATATCTGAAACCCAGCGGGCCGCTGGGATTTCGTTTACGTTAAACCTGGCTCACTTTGAGAAGCGGAGTTCTTGTAGGGTGGGACCAGCGAGCAACGCGAGCGCCGGCCCACCATGTGGCCAGATGGATAACGGTGGGCCGACGCGGCTTGTCAGCCGCTTGCCACACCCTACGTGTGAAAACTCCGATTCTCAAACTGAACCTGGTTTAGGCACGCGAGTTCAAATTTTGCCATCGACTTTTTGCTGAGTGCGGCTCAGCGCGACGTAACTTTGCCAGCAACCCAACCCGACTAATCGACCTTTGTGTCTTCGTTCGCTGGATTTGCCCGATCCCAGAACGCTGCGGCAAACACCACAAGAATGACACCAGCCATAATCGCCGGGAACATCCAGAAGTTCTTCCACTGCAGCATCGTCGATCCCAGCAGTTCCTTGTCCAAACCTTCCGGCAGACTACGGGACAGCATGTTGGCGAACGTGCCGAAGAAGCTGACAGGTTCGGCTTCACCCGCTGCTAGTTTCAAGGCTTCAGTGTATTCCTTTGCTTGAGTCACCTGACCACCGTATTCCCCAACCGTCAGTTTCAATGGAATTCCGAGGAAGCTGTCGCCGCCCATGATCTTGTATCCGAAGAACATGCCGATGCCCTGTGTCAGAAATACCAACAGACTCTGTGCCTGGCCTCGAATAGCCTTCGGAGCTTTCTGATCGGTATACATAAACCCCGTCACGAAGAAGAAGTCATAGCACACACCGTGCAAAGCCACAGCCAGCAGAATCATCCAGGTGACCTGATCCGGTGCACTGAATGAGAACAGTGCATAGCGAACGACCCAGGCAGCCATTCCCACCATAATCATGATCTTCAAACCCAGACGACGGAAAAAGAACGGGATCAGCAGCATGAAGAAAATTTCGGACATCTGGCCGATCGTCATCGTTGCTGCGGCAGCTCCGAAACCGGTTTGAGTCAGATAGGATCCGGTCATTCCGTAGTAGTAGGCCAGCGGCACGCAGATTAATGTTGAGCAAATTGCGAAGACCAAAAAGTTGACGTCGGCAAACAGGCGGAATGCATCCACCATGAAGAGCGACCGCAAGTCCATTGGTTTGCCCTTCATCGGCGGTGGCGTGTGAGGCAGCATGAAGCTAAACACACCAAGGAGGATACTGCTGATGCCGCCGAGGTAGAAAATGTTGAAGCTGCTCGACCATCCCATACCGCCAACCAGCAGACCTGCAGCGATCCAGCCGATCGTGCCCCACACGCGAATCTTTGGAAATTGATCCTGGCTCGGAATATGGCTGAAAGCAATGGTATTCCCAAGACCAAGCGTCGGCATGTAGCACAGCAAATGCCCCAGAATCAGCCACACAACGGTTGGCCCGCTATCCGCCGCCTTTGCAGCAGATGGAATCAGAAGCAAAAATGCTCCACCGACCAACATCAGCACTCCCATGACACGTTCGGAAGCGAAAAATCGATCGGCAATCAGTCCCAGGAACAGCGGTGCCAGAATTGCAGCGATCGGTGCACTTGCATAAGCCCCGGCGATTGCGGAACTCAGGCCCGCGAAATCCAGTGCCGCCCCGAGCGTTGCGAACCATGTTCCCCAAGCAAAAAACTGCAGAAACATCATAATGGAAAGACGCGGAATAATGCTCGAATTCTTGTCGCTCATGCTCTGGCACCTATAGTCGTTGGGAGGGCTGGACGTAGTCTTCGCGGAAATAATGACAAGCAGATTCCTTTCGAGCAACCAACGAGGCGAGCGTTTTCACTGCGGAACATGAGTATTCCACCCTGCATCGATGCGTTATACTGATTGAACAGTGAATTTCTGTCTCGCAGGCTCTATCATTCCACCATGGCAACCAACAAGAACAAACCGGCTCAAAAGAAAAAGGACGACGGCCAGAATCGCACGATCGTCTGCACCAACCGCCGCGCGCGGCACGAATACGATGTGCTCGACGAAATCGACTGCGGCATCGTGTTGTCCGGCAGCGAAGTCAAAAGCATCCGCAACAACAAGATCATGATCGAAGAAGCCTACGCGCGTGTCGACGATAACGAAGTCTGGCTTGTCGATTGCGACATCGCCGAATACGCACAGGCATCGATCTACAATCATGCCAGGCAACGAAAGCGAAAACTGCTGTTGAATCGCCGCGAGATCCGCAAAGTCATCGAAACGGCCGACAACGAAGGTTTGACACTTATTCCGCTGTCTGTGTTCTTTGAACGAGGTTTCGTCAAGATCCGCCTGGGAGTCTGCAAAGGCCGCAAACTACACGACAAACGCCAAAAAATGAAAGAGCAGGACGCCCAACGCGAAATGAGGGAAGCGAAGACGCGTTAGTTTCATCTCCTGCGACTGTTCCCAATTCGCTGTTTCCGCTGTTTTTGCCTCTCAAAACTTGGGTTGTCACATTTTTGCCGGACTGCTAGATTCCGGGCGAAAGTTTCGGGCCTGACAACTTCAGACCGTTCACGGATCGAGCGGAAGCCCTTATTCACCACGGATGGCGATGGTTATGACATGCGAATGCTCAAGCACGGCTGATGCAATTACCGGTGTCCTGCTGGCAGGCGATGCGGTATTGAATCTTTCACATCAGCCACTCAATACCACTGCAGGCACGCTTTTCGTGTCAGCAAACGATGGTCAACTGTCTATTCGTAGCTCGCCAGCCTCAGTGCAGTGGCAATTGGGTATGGCTGGCTCACTGAAGCAACTTCAGTCTGATGCCGTGGACCGCATCGTGGTGATTTCAGAAGAGAATTGCAGTGATGCAGCTGTGCTGGCACGTGAACTTTTTGCTCAGGGGATCCCGCACCTGCACTGCACTCTGGTTGACGCTTGCGACGCCGATGCATTTATGGACGAAGAGGACACCGAAGCTGTGACGGAGCGTCTGCGTCAACTGGGCTACATCTGATTTTTCTGAATGATGTCGTGCAGTGGAGAGATCGCTGCATTTTTAGCCCGCTCCCTGCACTGTAGGTTGAAATGTCAGACTTTAGATCTCATGTGGAACAGCAAGCACCGTAGCAGAGGCTGTGATTATGAAAACATTTTTACTCGGAATTGACGGGCTGCCTCGCTGGATGTGGCGGGAATTTGCCGATTCAGGGGTGATGCCAAACAGTCGGGCAATGCTGGATACCGGCACGCTTGTTCCTATGAAATCCGCGCTGCCGGAAGTGTCATCTGCTGCGTGGGCCTCGATCGTTACCGGTGAAAACTCGGGCGGGCACAATGTCTTCGGGTTTACAGACCTGATGGACGGAAGCTACACGCTGGGTTTTACGTCGTCGCGTACATTTCGGTCGAAGCCATTTTGGGCTCGCGAAGGTGCAGGGCCTAGTTTGATTCTTAATGTGCCGCAGACCTATCCTGCTCAACCGATGCCTGGAATGCTGGTGTCTGGCTTTGTAGCGTTGGACCTGAAAAGGGCGGTGCATCCACCTGAAGAACTCCCGTGGCTGGAAAGCATCGGGTATGCCGTCGATGCAGATATGTCGCTGGTGCAAAAGGGCAAGCAGAGATTTGTGGACGAACTGCATCGCGTCATGGCGGCTCGCTGCCGTGCGTTGCATCATTATTGGGATCGCCAACCGTGGCAGAACATCATGTTCGTGCTGACCGGAACGGATCGGCTGAATCATTATCTGTGGGAAGACTACGAAGATAAGTCGTCGCCGTTTCATCAGACTTTCCTCGACTATTATCACGAAGTCGATCAGCAGATTGGACGCATTCTGGAGCGTCTTGACGACAAAGTTACCATCGCTGCTGTTTCAGATCACGGTTTCGCTCGCCAGCGGATGAGCATTAATCTAAATTGCCTGTTGGCAGAAAATGGCTTCCTGAAACTCAAAGAATCTCAGCGTCCATCATACATCGACATGTTGCCAGAGACCAAAGCTTTTGCGATGGATCCGGGTCGAATCTACCTGCATCGTCAGGGCCGTTATCCTGGTGGTACGGTCACAGCAGACGAAGCTGGATCACTGATGCAGCAACTTACGACATTCTTTATGAACGCGACGGTCAGCGGGCAGCCGATTGCCAGTGAGGTCATTCGGGGAGTTGACGCGTATAGCGGCCCGTTCGCTCACCGCGCTCCTGATCTGATCGTGATGGCCGCCGAGAATATCGCGCTGTCTGGTCGCGTTAATCTCTCTGAGCTGATCGAATCGACACCGATCAATGGTCGGCACACATACGAGGAATCCTCATTCTTCGTTCGTGGCGAAGGCCTTGGTAAGATACCGGCAGATATGAAAGTTGAGAACGTTCTCGATGTGGTAATGCCACGCCGATTGCAGTCGGTGAGCCGGGCGGCGTAAGCCCCCGGGTAATTAGTCGTAGGGGGCGAGAAGCGGATCGCAACGCACCATTTCAGAAAGCGTAAGAAACTGGTGTATTCAGCTGGCGCTTCACACACTTGAATCATTAACTAACAAAAAAATCGCAACGTACCGGGGGGCTGACGCCACCCCGCTCGCCAAATTACTGAGTGAACGGAAACGGATTTCCAGAAATGAATGAATCATCCTGTCATAATGCCAATCAGACCTGCTGGAGTTGTCCGGCTGTTGAGTTCAAAGGTCACGTTGATTTTCGTGCGTGCGGACAGGCGGCGTTTCGCAAAGCCGCTCAAGGCCAGCTTGTCGTGGAATGCAAGCGACGCCCGGAAATTGGCTACTTTGATCCCATGTCCATCACCTTTGAATCCTGTTCGGAATGGAAGAAGACCGACAGTGGTTACCTGCTTGAAGGGATGCGAGTACTCATCCTTGGCATGGACGGGTATCTTGGATGGCCACTGGCCCTAAAGCTGGCAAAGCTGGGCTGCAAGGTCTACGGCATCGACAATATGCTGCGCCGTAAACTGGTGGAAGAACGCGGCGCGCAGTCAGTCACACCAATTCAGACGATGGAAGATCGCATCAAAGCCGCCAATCAGCATTTGGGGGTCGAAATCGACTTCCGTGAAATCGATCTGATGGATCGAGATGCGCTGTTTGCGTATATCAAAGAAGTTCAGCCTGAATCCATCGTTCAATTCGCAGAAATCCCGAGTGCCCCGTACAGCATGGCCTCCGTAGAGAAGGCTGTGAATACAATTCAAAATAATGTTGTCGGCACACTGGGTCTGCTGTTTGGTGTACGCGATCACGCTCCCGATGCTTCGATTATCAAGCTCGGCACAATGGGAGAATATGGCAGCCCACTCACCGGACGCCCTTTGTTCGAAGGACTGTTCCCGGGCGACGCAGTGTTGCAGTATCAGGGACAGGAGTGGAGTCTTGGCGGAGAACTCACACCACGAGATCCCGTCAGTTTTTATCACGTCAGCAAGGTTCAGGGCACGTACAGCGTTTACGAAGCCT
This sequence comes from Planctomycetota bacterium, assembly GCA_031429275.1. Classification (GTDB taxonomy): domain Bacteria; phylum Planctomycetota; class Planctomycetia; order Planctomycetales; family Planctomycetaceae; genus SXXK01. The sequence goes on along the minus strand of JANOZG010000157.1, from coordinate 7,401 downwards.
GCAAGTATTGGTGGCTGCGAAGCTATGACGTGATGCAGGGAGTCATTTACGGAAACTACTCCGAAGAATTGACGGCACACTCTGATCTTAGCACCCGCCTGGACATCGACGAATGGTGGGGAACGGTCGTCAATCGTTTTGTGGCTCAAGCCGTAATTGGTATGCCGCTGACGATCTACGGAAGTGGCAATCAAAAGCGAGGCTATATCACACTGCGAGACGCGATGCAGTGCATTACACGTCTGATCGCTGCTCCGCCTGAACCTGGTCAATACGATGTCGTGAATCAGGTGACGGATGTGTTCAGCGTGCTGGAGATTGCCAAAATGGTGGCATTGATCGGAGCCGAATTCGGACTCGATGTGGAAGTGCAACGCATTGAAAATCCGCGCGTCGAAGCGGAGGAACATCCTTATGAAGTCATTCACGAAAAGCTTAGCGAGCGTTTCGGATTTCAATCGGAGTCTGGTTTTGCGAGTGAAGTCAGGCACCTGTTTCAGGTTCTGACACAACCTGAAGCCCGGGATCGAATTCTGGCTCAACGCGATACGTTGTTTCCTAAGACAAAATGGTCTGGGGAACATGGAAAACTGGAAGTGCTGGAAACGTGGCGACCGGCGGCATAACTGTAGGCCACCGAAAACTGAAAACTAAAGACTGAAAACTCCTTCCCATGGAAATTCGCGATTTAGATTTTGATGAAATGGTGCTCAAGTCTGGCCGGCCTGTGCTGGTGGATTTTTGGGCGTCGTGGTGTCCGCCCTGCAAAATGATGCAGCCAATGGTTGATAAACTTGGAACAAAGGTGGAAGACTGGGCGGATGTGTATTCCGTGAATATCGACCGCAGTCCAAGTTTGGCGGGAAAATACGAAGTTGCTGGCGTCCCAACTTTCATTGCTTTTGCAAACGGAGAGGCCGTCGACCGAAAAACCGGAGCGTTGACCGAAGGTCAGATGTTAGGCCTGCTCAAAAAGGCACAAGAATCGGTGCAGGCTCGGGCTGATCATGCACAGGACACCAAAGCATCGGCTGACCGATCTTACATCACCGTTGTATCCGGACTGCCTCGATCCGGAACGTCGATGATGATGCGAATGCTTGAGGCTGGCGGACTACCGGCTTTGACCGACGAACGTCGCACTCCGGACGAAGATAATCCCAATGGCTACTACGAATTTGAAGACGTAAAGAGCATCTCGAATTACAGCACATGGATCGACAAAGCTCCGGGGCATTCAGTCAAGATGGTTTACAGTCTTCTGGAGCATCTGCCCGACAACTTCGAATATCGCGTTGTTTTTATGCGCAGGGACGTCGACGAAATCCTGCAGTCACAAAAGGCGATGCTGCAACGAAGCGGCAACCAAACAGATATTCCTGACTCGGTCATGAAAGTCTTGTTTGAACGCCAGTTTCAAAAGTTCTATTCGCGGCTACCGTCACAGAAGCACTTAAGGCTGATCAACGTCAGCTACAACGATCTGCTCTTGCGGACAGAATCCGTAATTGCTCAGATCAATCGGCACTTCGACGAATCGCTTGATGCGATTGCGATGAAGGCCACTGTCGATCCGGGTCTTTATCGCAATCGAGCTGCATGATGATTTGATTTCACGGTAGACTTCCTGGCTGCCAAATTAATCGCAAACCTAAATTTTTTCAGACACACTTCGCAGGCAAAATGCCTGCCCAACATTTGGATTCAGGATTTACTCTATGTCCTTCTTCTCGAATAAATCGATTCTTGTCACCGGAGGCTGCGGCACTGTGGGACATGAAATTGTTCGACAGTTGCTTGACCATAATCCTCGCGAAATCCGAGTCGTCGACACCAACGAATCGGAGATTTTCTTCCTTGAACAGGAATTGCTTGACCATCGCCGTAAAAACCCGGGCAGCACTATCTCCAGTTTATGCCAGATTGGCGATATTCGTGACGCTGACAAGCTCAACATGATGTGCGCCGGCGTCGATATCGTCCTTCACACGGCAGCTTTGAAGCACGTAATCCTTTGCGAGCGTGCTCCATTTGACGCAGTGCAAACCAACATTATGGGCGTCAAGAATGTTATTCAGGCAGCATTGTTGAATGATGTCGAACGCGTCATTTTCACCAGTTCCGACAAAGCCGTAAATCCAACGAACGTTATGGGCACTTCGAAGTTGATGGGCGAACGCCTCATCACAGCAGCCAACAGTCTGAAAATGAGTCGCCGAACGATCTTCAGTTCTACAAGATTTGGCAACGTCCTGGGATCTCGAGGCTCCGTCATACCGATCTTCGCACGCCAAATCGAAGCGGGCGGTCCGGTTACACTGACTGATGGCCGGATGACTCGCTTTATTATGACGCTGGAAGACAGCTGCCGACTGGTGCTGTCTGCTGCCGAGAAAGCTCGCGGCGGCGAGGTCTTTGTCACCAAGATGCCTGTGATTCAGATCGCCGACCTGGCCCGTGTGATGATCGACGAACTTGCACCACAATATGGCTTCAGGCCGCAGGAAATGAAACTGACAGAGATCGGCTCAAAGCCTGGCGAAAAACTTTATGAAGAACTCATGAGTGACGAAGAGACACGCCGCACATTGGAACTCGAAGAAATGTTTGCAGTGATGCCAGCCTTTCGAAGTGTCTATGAAGACATTGCCTATGACTATGACGACATTATCAATACGAACGTCACAGATCCGTACGTCAGCTCTCCAGACAATTCGATGGGCCTTGAAGAGTTGCGTGAATACGTTCTGAGACATCGGCTGCTGGACTCCTACATGCGAAAAGCTTCGTTGGCTCCCATCAGTCTCGCGCCAGTCTCAGTTCGCCTCCGCGCTGCCTGATCGAACGTTTTCAGGCAGCTGCGGTTCAGTTGAAAAGCCGCAGCGCCACTGAGATTCAACGGAATTGCCATCTAAATGTCCTCCACTTTTGTTGCGAAACCAGTCACATTGCGAACGGACGCGATCGGGGCGATTCTCGTCCGCGGGCTGGGAATCACGCTGGTGTTTGCCTCGACGACATTTGCGGCGAGAGTGCTGGGCTCAGAAGAGTACGGCGCGTTCAGCGCTGCCTTTTCTCTTGCGGTTTTGCTGGGCACGCTGGCTCCGTTGGGATCTGACCGAATCATGTTGAGAAACCTCTCGACTTCGGACTCAGCGAACGTCGCAGGTCGGGAGACCGCTCAAACGCATGGCATCACGGCCATCATGGCAATTGCACTCTTTCTTTTGTCGATGCTGGCTGTCATTTTGGGAGACGTTGCAGGCATCAGTGACGGTTGGCAAGTGACGATCTTCCTGTCAGCTATCATGTTCGTCCCGATTGCCTTGACATATCTTCGCCAGTGGGTAGCCATTCCGTTGATTGGTACGCGCAAGGCGCTCATTCCGGAACAGACAATTCTTCCTCTGGCATTCATGGTGATTTTGTTCGTGCTGAAGGCACTCAACTATCAGCCTACGGCGTTTTCGGCCGCTTTCACTTATGCAGGGAGCATGCTGGTCGTCTGGATCCTGTCGCTGCAGGGTGGAATCCTGCGTCAGACATATGCTAATGCTCTCTCGCATAAACCAGGAATCTCCGATCTCAGGCAGCGAATGCGCCAGGGACTGCCATTCACCGGTATGGCAGTGGGATCCGCCATGCTGCAAAGAAGCTTGCCGCTCGTTATCGTGGCAACATGTGGTTTCTCTGCCGCCGCGCAGTTTTCAATCGCTCTCAGCTTCGCAAATCTGGCTGGGTTTCCACTGGGAGTTTTAAATCTCTGCATTCTACCGCGTTGCACAACTCTCGTTCGTAACTCTGAATTGCATGCCGCCGGTGTTCTGGTCAGCGCCACAGCGGGATGGTCACTTCTGTTGTCGTGTGCCATCGGCATCTTGACTTGTGTGCTTTCTCCCACGGTGATCCAGCTATTGGGGGAGTCGTACTCGGAGATCTCGATAATCCTTTGGCTGTTGGTGACTGCAGCCATTCTCGATTCATTGCCGGGGCCATCCGTTGCGTTACTGCAGTCACTGCACCTGGAGCGTGTGTGGTCACGGATTATTGCGACATTTGTGCCTCTGCAACTTTTGACCGTATGGATGGCAAGTGAATTCGCCGGTTTAACGGGGGCTGCGATCGGTTATCTGGCAACGAGAGCGTTGTACAACATCTTGATTGTAGCCACCGTCTACCGCCTGCGAGGTATGTTCATTTTCCCTCGTTTTACGATGTTCGGACATGCCCAGCTCCAGACCGACACCCAGGCATTGCCGCCTCTTTGATCAATCGAATTTAACGTTATGTCGACGACGATTGCTGCATTTTTTGTGTCGCTGATCACGACGGGAGCCACTTCCGCCGTGTCACATGAGTTTACGGTCGTGGGCGGCGCCTTTGTGACGGTGATCTTTGCTGTCACAAATCTTGTTCAGAAGAAAGTGACTCTCTACCCGGCATTCCTTGTTGGGGCCCTCGCGATGATCATCATCGCGCTGATCTCGTCGGAAGCCAATACTTCACAGTTCTCCAGTACAATTCATGTGCTGTCGATGTATTCGGCCTTGATCGCTCTGTCATTTTCTTCGCAGAATTCTTCGCAATTCTGCCGACAGTTTATGTTGACGACAAACCTGATGGTCACATCATCAGTGTTGTATCAAAGCTGGGGAGGAGAGCTCCTGAAGGCCTGGCAAATCTCCAATCCTGCTGGTGGGCCAAATATCATGGCGGCTCAAATCAACATGACATTGCCGTTGATCCTCTTCGAGGCAACTTCAGGTTCTGGTTTGAAGAAAATGTTGTATGCCTTCCTCGCACTCCTGAACAGTCTTTCGATTGTTCTGGTCATGTCGCGTAGCGGAATCGGCACCATGCTGATCATCTTTACGTTATATGCACTCTTCAATTATAAGAGGATGGCAATTTTCGTGAGCAGCACAATCATTGGTATCGTAATGTCGCTGGACAACATAATTCAAATGCCGCTCGTACATTACGTGCTGATGAAAATGCGATTTATTGAATACAACGCGACTGCTCCACGATCCCTAATCTGGCGTTTGGCATGGAGTCATATAACTGCGAACCCCATTCTTGGCGTCGGACCTGGGGGGCCCAAGCGAGTGTTGTCCTTGATCGACACGTATCACGCCCACAACAATTTTGTGCAGGTGGCACTTGAGACCGGAATCCCAACCTGCGCGATCCTTATGTTGATGGTGTGTCTGCTGTTATGCCTCCCTGCGAAAGCAGTGCTCGGAAGTCAGAAAAAGTTTATCTTCACACTCCCGATTCTCGCCTATCTGGCGTACTCGTGGACGGACATGCCATTATCGTTTCCCGGCACTACTCTTCTGCTGGCAGCGTGCGTGAACGAGGCACGTCTGGCCACGCAACGAAAAGTTTCGCTTCCAGCTCTGCCACAATTTCATGGACGGTCCGCCAGCATCAAGGGAATTTCGCGAGCTGCCTAATCGTCTGTATTTGGCCCGGCCTGCGAATTGACGCCGTTTAGATTTTCGGAAGTGGAGAAGTCGGGCATTCAGTCGTTGTCAGCAACATTGGCATGTTGTTTCGGTAGAGTCTGGCATAACGGCCTCCAATTGCGTTCGAAATATCGGAATCAACAAGACTAAAACTTTCAACGCGCCTTTTCCCATGACCGATGTCCCATTCATTTCTGTTGTCATTCCCTGCTACAACGAAGAAAAATACATTCCATCGCTCATGGAGAATCTTCTCAGCCAGGATTATCCGCAGAACATGACCGAACTCATTTTTGCAGATGGAATGAGTAGCGATCGGACAAAAACACTTCTCGAAGAATTTGCAAAAGAACATCCACGTATCGTCGTGATCAATAATCCCGGTCGGTATGTACCGACTGGTTTGAATGCCGCGATTCAGGCCAGCAAGGGAAAAGTAATTATCCGCATGGACGCCCATTCCATCTATCCGCTGGATTATTGGAAAGTCCTTGTCGCTAAGCTCGCGTTTCATCAAGCCGACAATGTTGGAGGAGTCTGGGACACTCAACCCGGTGCAGATACCGATGAAGCGAAGGCAATTGTACTCGCGACCTCGCATCCGTTAGGGATTGGAAATGCCAGATATCGACTGGGTGGTGACCAGGATTCGGAAGTCGATACAGTTCCATTTGGGTGCTTTCGTCGTGACGTGTTTGATCGCGTAGGATATTTTGATCCTCAACTTGTGCGAAATCAGGATGACGAATTCAATGGGAGAATAATCAAGACCGGCGGAAAGATCGTGCTGATTCCTTCCGTCCAGATCAAGTATTTTGCGAGGGAAAACCGTACGAAACTCGCTCGCATGTTCTATCAGTACGGACTCTTCAAACCGCTCGTCAATATCAAGCTGGGATCTCCAGCAACACTACGTCAATTCGCTCCGCCAGTGTTTGTGTTGAGTTTGGTTGTGTTGTCGGTGCTGGGCTTTTGGTGGCGATTGTTCGCGATGCTATTCTGCCTGGAAATACTGTTTTACGCATCAGTCATCACAGTGACGTCCTTTGCAATTACCAGAGGTAAGGGATTAAGTATGTTTTGGCATACGCTTTTGACATTTCCCGCGATTCACTTCTCATATGGAACGGGGTATCTCTTAGGGGTCTTCCGATTCAACATTCTCAAACGACATCGGCGAAATGCTTATGAGGCCATGAAGTCCAATCGCTGAACCACCCAAAACCTGTTTTCTGGCGTGAATTTGGACACTTGGACTGGTACCGTCTTACAGAAATATGCCCAGTGATCCGTCCGGCTTTGCTATTGCCAAAAATGCAAAACGACACGACGATGCTGCACATCCTATATCGAGTTTGAGCCCGCTCACGGCATGAAGCGGGGTACAGAACTCAAAATCTGGAGTACTCTCTTGCCGTCAGGCGAGTGATTTGAGTTCCATATTTGCGAGTTGCACTGAGGGATCGGTTGCGACATTGTTCAGACATTGTTCAGACATAGTCAAGTTCACGGAAGAATCTGATGCCGGAAACCACCAATCCACAGTACGTCCTATGCGTCATCAGTGGCCGATTGGTCCATAAACGCATGGCTTTGTATATTGATGGAGTTCAAGCAAAGGGACTTGGAGTTCGTGTCCTTGCGATTCCTCGCGGAAAATGGTGCCTCGCCAAATCCGAAGCGTCCAGGGTTGTAAGTCGATGGGGCTGGCTTTCGATTGATATGGGCTCGGTTAAGCATGCGAAGCTAGCCTCCGTGATGTGCTTTCATTGGTTCATGCTTCCTTTGGCCGTGATCATCGGTCTGGCCTGCCGAAAGCCCGTCTTGTATGACGAATACGATCACTTCGAAATCAATCAACTTGAAGGCAACGGTTCGTGGCTGAAACGCCGTTTCTTCAGTCTGCTCGTGCAGTGGATTCACAGAATCT